>NZ_JBSFMS010000075.1:0-33321 GCF_053599675.1 Streptomyces sp. NPDC000880
GCCCGCGCCGAGCTGGAGCAGCACCGGCTGGCCGGTGGCCTCGGCCGCCCGGCACAGGGCGGTCGTGGTCTCCAGGTTGTAGGTGGTAAACGCGCACTCCGGGACCGCCCGGGTTCAAACCCGAACCCTTACGGGCCGAGTCACAACATCACGAGTTCTCGCAGGTGTTGCCGAAGGTGGGGTTCAGCAGCCCGATCACGGAGACCGTGTTGCCACACGCGTTCACCGGCACGTGGATGGGCGCCTGGATGACGTTGCCGGAGAGCACGCCGGGGGAGTTCACAGCGGCACCCTGGGCACCAGCGTCGGCCATGGCGACACCCGCACCCGCGAGCACCAGACCACCAGTGGCAGCCGCAGCAGCGACGACCTTCTTGATCATTGTTCCTCCTTGTTGGCAATGCGGTCCCAGCCGCGGACCGCATCACCTGTAACGAGGAGGAGTGAGGAGGGCTACGAGGCCACGACCCCTTTCACTCTTTTCAGTCAATTACGCACACACTGACGATTATTGGAGTTTCGTCTGAG
The DNA here is from genome assembly GCF_053599675.1 of Streptomyces sp. NPDC000880. Lineage (NCBI taxonomy): Bacteria > Bacillati > Actinomycetota > Actinomycetes > Kitasatosporales > Streptomycetaceae > Streptomyces > Streptomyces sp. NPDC000880. The sequence continues at coordinate 529 of NZ_JBSFMS010000075.1, forward strand.
CACACTTCACCCGGTGCGGCTCAGCACCGGTCCAGGAATCGGTCAAGCACCCGTACACCGAACTTCAGCCCGTCGACCGGCACTCGCTCGTCCACCCCGTGGAACATTCCCGCGAAGTCCAGCTCCGGCGGCAGTTTGAGCGGCGCGAATCCGAAGCAGCGGATGCCCAGGTCGTCGAACGACTTGGCGTCGGTGCCGCCGGAGAGCATGTACGGGACTGCCCGGGCGATCGGGTCCTCCGCCTTGAGCGCGATCTGCATCGCGTCGACGAGGTCACCGTCGAAGCTGGTCTCCAGGGCCTTGTCGCCGTGTACGTCCTCCCGCTTGACCCGCGGGCCGAGCAGTCGGTCGAGGTCCGCCAGGAACTCGTCCTCGTACCCCGGCAGGAAACGCCCGTCGACGTGCGCGGTCGCCTGCCCCGGGATGACGTTCACCTTGTAGCCGGCGCCGAGCATGGTGGGGGCCGCGGAGTTGCGCAGGGTCGCGCCGATCATCTTCGCGATGCCCCCGAGCTTGGCGAGCGTGGCGTCCATGTCCTCCGGGTCGAGCGGCGTGCCGAGCGCGTCGGAGAGCTCATCCAGGAAGGACCGTACGGTCTTGGTCATCCTGACCGGCCACTTGTGGCGGCCGAGACGGCCGACGGCCTCGCAGAGCTCGGTGATGGCGTTGTCGTTGTTGATCATCGAGCCGTGCCCGGCGGTGCCGTCGACGGTGAGGCGCATCCAGTGCATGCCCTTCTGCGCCGTCTCGACGAGATAGAGCCGCAGGTTCTCGTTGACGGTGAAGGAGAAGCCGCCGACCTCGCCAATGGCCTCGGTGACGCCCTCGAAGAGATCCGGGTGCTTGTCGACCAGGTGCCGCGCCCCGTACGCACCGCCGGCCTCCTCGTCGGCGAGGAAGGCAAGCACGATGTCGCGAGGGGGCTTGCGGCCGCTGCGCAGCCTGTCCCGCACGACCGCGAGGGTCATCGCGTCCATGTCCTTCATATCGACGGCGCCGCGACCCCAGACGCAGCCGTCCGCGATCTCGCCGGAGAAGGGGTGGTGCGTCCAGTCGTCGGCGTTCGCCGGTACGACGTCGGTGTGCCCATGGATGAGCAGCGCGGGCCTGGACGGATCCTCGCCCTCGATCCGGGCGACGGTGGAGGCGCGTCCCTTGTGGGATTCGAAGATCTGCGGTTCGAGCCCGACCTCGGCGAGCTTCTCCGCGACGTACTCCGCGGCGGCCCGCTCCCCCGGGCCCGAGTGGTCGCCGTAGTTGCTCGTGTCGATCCGGATCAGCTCACGACAGAGGTCGACGACCTCGTCCTCGCCCGTCACGGTCCGCGCCGTGTTCGACTCGCTCACGCTGTTCCTCCCGCTGTCGTTGCTGGTGGTTCCTGCCCATCCTCCCGCGAGCGGGCCCCAGACCCCAAGGGCGGGCTCTGTCCGCCGTCACACGGCCGTCACAGGGACTGGGCCGTGATCGGGCACAGCCGAATGTTTGCTATGGTTTTCCACGTCGGAACGGCCCACAGCCGCGAGACAGACACCTGGTCCGGGTGGCGGAATGGCAGACGCGCTAGCTTGAGGTGCTAGTGCCCTTTATCGGGCGTGGGGGTTCAAGTCCCCCCTCGGACACCGACCGGTAGCCCACGGGTTGCCGCTGAGTGCTGGTTGAGGTTCATCTCAACCAGCACTTTTTGTTTCCCGGAGTCGTAGGTGAGGGCAAGCCCGAGCTGGCGATAGATCTCTGCCTTGTCCTTGGCTCCTGCCTGGCGGACGACGGCGGCCAGATCGCTGATCGAGCGTACGAGCCGGGCGATCTCGTCACGGGTCATGCGGGCGCCGGGGCCTTTGGTCGTGGTGCGCAGTTCGGCTTCGGCGCGGGCTTTGCGGGCCTGGGTCTCGGCGATCCATTGGGTGACAAGGGCGGGGTCGGCTCCGGCTTCCAGGGCGGCGCGATGGGTGGTGAGCTTGGCGTCGCAGTCGGCGATCACCGTTCGGGCGGCTGCGGCGGCCCGATTCTCATCGCCGGAAGGCGGTGCGTCACCGGCCATCAGGTCGATGGTGTCGTCGAGGCGGTGCGACAGGAACACCTTGCCCAGCCAGTCGTCGAGCGGCGGGAGAATCCACGTCTCGCGCAGGTAGACGTTGCGGGGGTGCTGGACGCGGTTGGCGAGGGCGTATTCCTCGGGGAAGCGGCACCGGTAGTACGCCTCGTCGTGTGCCCAGTGCCCCTGCATTTTGCGCCCGCACGCGGCGTGGGTGAGCGCGCCTCGCAGGACGTAGAGGTTCTGGGTTCGTTTGACGCCGTGGGCGGGGCCGGTGCGGGTGCGGGAGCCGAGGACGTCCTGGGCCTGGGCGAAGGTCTCGTCGTCGATGAGCGGGGTGTGCACGATGCGCTGGGAGACGATCCATTTGTCTTTGCTGTTCCAGCGCAGCGTGGTGGTGTAGCCGAGGGTGACGTCGTCAATGTCCAGCAGGCTTTCGTGCTTGTGCTGCCGGTTCCAGACCTGGCGGCCGGTGTAGCGGGGGTTGGCGAGGATCGCGCGGACGGCGCCCTTCGACCAGGCGGTTGTGTCGCGGTGCGAGTTGCGGGCCGGGTCGTGTGCGGAGGGGCTGGGGATTCCGTCGCGGGTCAGGCCTTCGGCGATGGTGAAGATCCCGAGCCCGCGCAGGTACGCGGTGAAGATCCGTACGACGACGGGAGCCGCCGTCGGGTCGGGTTCCAGGCCGTACAGACGTTTGCCGGTGGCGGCCTTGCCGGGGTTGGGGTGCGGGCCGAGGTCGACGAGCCGGTAGCCGTAGGGCGGGCGTCCGCCGAGGTAGCGGCCTTCGATGAGGGTCTGCGATGCCATGGCGGAATGCACGCGGATCTTGATGCGGTTGCGTTCGCCCTTCGACATGCCGCCAAAGACGGACATGATCAAGTCGTGTGCCTCGTTGTCCGGGTCGATGGCTCCGCCGACTTCCGGCACCCACAGCGGGACGCCGTAGTGGGTGAAGAGCGGGAAGGTATTGCCGAACTGCGTACCGTAGAAGGCACGTTGAGGTTCACCGATCACGACGGCGTCGAAGCCGCGCTGTGGCGCGGCCAGAGCCGCAAGGAGCTCTGCGGCTTGCGGCCGCCGCTTCCATGGCAAGGCACGGGTCTCGCCGATATCGAAGTATTCGGCGGCGACAACGCCCCCCGCCGGTTCGATAAGGGTGCGGGCTCGTCCGAGCTGCCACAGACGCGACGCCTCCGGGTCCTGCTGATCCTCGGTGGAGACCCGCCCGTAGAAGGCGAATCTCAGGCCGCGGCCGACGGTTGTCGGCAGCAATACGGGAGAGGTCTGGGTCCAAGCAAGCAGCCAGGACGGGAGGTCATCGTGGGGCGTCACCGGGGTGCTCTTCCTGCTGGTGGCCAATGGGGTCGTCCACGGATAGCTCAGCTCTGGGAAGAGGGCCAGTCCGTGCGAGATGACGCGTCACCATGCGAAGCAGGACCGCGGCCGTCACCGGAGTGAGCTCAGGGCCCTGCACGGGGAGGACAACCTCAAAGCCCACGGGTGCTTCCTCAGAGCGGCGACGGGGGCTCATGGGCTTGTTCCCAGGTGCTGGGCCCACGCGATCTTCTGACAACCGGGAGCGAGATCGCTGCCTCTGGGAAGCAGGGCCTGCAACGCCTGGGTGGCTTGCTGGGGGACCACGCTGTTGCCGAGCAGACGGAGTTCGGCGGCACGGGAGAGGCCCTCAACCTGGGTGACCCAGCCTTCGGGGAGGCCCATCATCCACTCCACGAATTCGGCCGAGAGCCTGCGCGTGCCAGGCTGGGTGGGACTGGGCGCGGCGCGTTGGGTCACGTGCTCCCATCGGCGGATGGCGGGCAGGTACTCGCCCCACCAGTGGGGAGGTGAGTAACGGCCGTTCGCAGGTTCATGCCGCCCTTGCGCTTCGGGGTCGTGCCCGCGCCGCCATTCCCGTCCGACGAGGTCGGGGTGGGCAGCAGGCGCTCGACATCCTCGGCCGAGGTGGGGCCGTGTCCCCCAGCCGTCCGTTTGTCGCCATGCTGTGGAGGGGCAGGGTGCCGTGCCGTGGCAGCCTCGGTCGGCGCGCTCGAAGCAGTGAGCGCTGCCGCGGTGGAGGCTAGGGTGAGGCTGCCGTTGCCGTGCTTCTGGTTCGGCGAGCCCTTGGCACCGTCGCTGGCTGTCGGGGTGGGCAGCAGATGCTCGATCTCGTCGGCCAGGGTGGGTCCGTGGCCACCGGCCTTGCGTTTGTCCGGGTGCTGGGAGCCGCCGTTGGTGCCGAGGTTCGCAGTCGGTGTCTTCAACAACGGCTCGTGTTGCGGGCATTGCGGGCCAGGCCGAGAGGAATACCCTCGCCCTACGGTGTGGGGCACCGACGTCAGAGGCTCGTACGCACGTCCAGCTCGCGTCGTACCCGAGGTCGGCCAGGTCTGCGAGTAGCACGCCCAGTGCCCGCAGACGGGGTTGATCGGGTGGGTCTCCCAGACACCGCGGGCAGGGTTCCATGCGGCGAAGTGCATGGGTCCCGGCTCGGGTGGACAGCAGGCCGCGGACATTCTCGATCACCACCAGACAGGGGTTGAGCGCTTCGATGGCGGTCACGATGTGATGCCACAGGCCGGAGCGGGTGCCGGGGGCGAGTCCGGTGCGGGGGCCGGCGACCGACAGATCCTGGCAGGGGAATCCGGCCGTGAGCACGCACACGGGCCGGACCTGGCGCCAGTCGATGGCTCGTACGTCGCCCAGGTTCGGCACTTGCCAGTGGCGAGCGAGTACCTGGGCGGCGCGTGGGTCGGTCTCGGCGTGCCAGGCGATGTGGCCGCCGAGAGCGGCCTGTACACCCAGGTCCAAGCCGCCCACGCCGGAACACAGTGATCCGATCCGCAGGTCAGCGGCGGCCATGGTTCCGTCCGGTGGTGCAGACGCGCGAGCGGCAGGCGGATGCGGATGGGGATGTGGATGCGCTGTCAGGCGTGCACGAGGTCCGGATCGCGCACCGGGCATGGCGTGTTCCGCTGTTGGGGCCGCTCGAACTCGCTTCGGGCCGGGTGAAGATCAGCACGTCCTCGTGCTGGACCACCGAGAGGGGGATGCCCTGGCGTCGGGCGTCGCGGACGTTCTTCATCTGGAAGAACGAAGGGCGGGCGATGAGCCGGCTGTCGCGGATGCCGGCGAGGAGGGCGACGCAGCGTTCGGTGGGGATGAGTCCGGCGGCTCTTCCGGAGGCGAGGACGGCGGACGGCAGGTCGATGAGTTCGCCGCGTTCGCGCCAGGGGCGGGTGGTGACGACGACCGTGCCGCCGGGGCGCAGCATCATGCGGCACTGGGTGAGGATCTCGGTGAAGGCGTCCAGGAGCCGGTCGGTAGAGACGTGGGCGAGGTTGGCGGGGTCGTGGCTGTAGCGGAAGTCCTTCTTGACGACGCCGCGTTCGCCGGTCTCCCTGCTGGAGCGGACCTGTCCGTGGACGCTGGGCCCGTAGGGCGGTGAGGTGACCACGAGATCCGCCGTGCCGTGGAGTGCGGCGGGGATGAGGTGGGTGAGTCGTCGGGCGTCACCGCAGTGCACGGCGCTGGAGCCGGTGCCGCCTTCGTGGGCGGCCAAGGCGGCGTTGAGGCGGGCGAGGTGGGCCCACTCCGGTTCGTACTCGATACCGAGGGCGCTGCGGCCGAGGTGGATGGCCTCGACGAGGGTGGTGCCGATGCCGCACATCGGGTCGAGGACCAGGTCGCCGGGGCGGGTGTAGGTGCGGATGGCGTGGGCGGCGATCTGCGGGAGCATCTTGGCGGGGTGGGCCGCTGAGCCGGGTACGTAGCGGCCCTTGCGCTGAGCGGGGGCGGAGGTGGAGGCGGTGTTCCACACCGAGGCGGAAGAGGGCACGGTGAACTCCTGTGGCATTCAGGTGTGGTTGATCGCGGACAGGGCGATCAGGTCGCAGTGCGTCACTCCGGGGCTGGCGTCGGCGGGCGGAGCGGGTACGAGCCGGTCTTCGACCGCGTGGGCGTGGGCGATGACGATGTGCTGCAGGTAGCGGAAGCCGGCGGTGCGCGCGCAGGCGATGAGTGAGCCGAGCGGGTCGGTGAGCACTCCAGCGTCCCGGCGCTGGCGGGTGGCGAGCAGGAGCAGCCCGTCGGTCGGGAGGAGTCGGTGGGCGCGGTGGAAGAAGCCGGGCCAGCCGTCCTCCATCGCCCCCGGCATCTCACTCCCGACGGCCGAAGGGACGTCGTCGGGGGCGGGGAGGGAGTCGGGGTGGAGTTCGGCGAGCAGCAGCGGTGCCCTGTCGGCCGTGCCGTCTGCGTCGGTGGCGTCGGCGTAGGGAGTGCAGGGGGTGCGGGTGTCCATGCCCGGCGCGGTGTCCCGGATGGAGATCTTGAGCAGGGATGCGGGCATCCGGCCGGGGCGGTGGGCGTACTCGGTGCGGATCTTCTCGATCGCCCAGTCGGGCAGCACGCCGCCGACGGCGGGTGCGGCGTCCGGCTGGTCAGGGGCGGGGAGCCAGATGGTGGTCGGCAGCGGGCGGGTAGGAGCGGTGTTTCGGCTGCGAGATGACGTGGTGGGCATTGGCGGGTGGGGCCCGGGAGCGGGGACCGGATCCGTCTGGTGCTGACGTGAAGCAATAGGGACGCGACCGGGCGGAATTGCCATCGCTCCCGAGGATGTTCGAACCATCTGCGCAGTAGGAGGCCGCGCGGGTCGCCCCTGGTCTCGGCGCCGGGCAGTTGGCCGTCTTTGCCCAGGTCAGCAGGACAGCGGTCCAGTGGCGAGCCACCTGCGAGCCACTGCCGGGCCACCCGCGCAGGCAGCGCGATGGGTCGGATGGCAGGGCGGAAAATTTCTTTGTGTTCGATGCCGGATGCCGCGGCTGTGGTAGCTGTGCTGGTCATCAGGGGCGGGCCTGCAGTGGGCCATCGCACACGCCGGACCAGGGGACTGGCCGTGGCGCGGCGCTGGCGCGAGGCCGGTCCGCCGGTGGCACGGCGGGGTGAAAGGGGTGGCGGCAGACGTTGTCCGCCACGCCCCGCAAGGAGCAGTGCATGCACCAGACCGCCCGTCCCGCCCACCGCCACGTTGCCCGTGTGCACCCCGCTGGCCGCTCGCCGCTGGGGGTGCTGGAGGAGACCTTCCTCGCGCTCGCGGCTGCGGCGGAGCCGCTCACGCTGCCCGCGTACCTGGTCTGCGAGGAGCCAGAGCAGCCCACGCTTCCCGTCGACCAGGTGCGTACTCGCCTCGCCCACCCCGCCACCTCGCCTGCACTGCGTCGGCAGACCTGGCGCGAGGTGATCCGCCGGGCCCAGCAGCTCGGCCAGCCGTGGGACACGGTGGCCGTCGCGATGACCGTTCCGGTGCTGCGCCGGATGCTGGCCCGCCTGGCGCGTCCCGCCCACGTGGAGCGCGCCGAGGTCGAGCAGGAAGCCCTGGCCGCTGTCGCCGTCGCGCTGCACGCGGTGGATGTGCATGTCGCCGACGCGGGCCGGGAGCTGTTCGCAGCGGCCGACCGGGCGGTACACCGCCTCGTGTACGCCGCCCGCCGCCAAGCCGTACGCGAGACCGGACCGATGGCGGCGCACCTGGGGCGGCGTACCCGTCCTGCGGCCGGGGCCTGGTGCCAGGACGTGGCTTCAGCGGCCGGAGAGGGTGGGGAGGGGGACGAGTACGCGGTGCTGGCCAGGGCGGTCGAGGCCCGCGTCGTGAACCTCGCCGAGGCGCAGTTGATCGCCCGCACGCGTCTGGAGGGTGAACCGATGCTGCTCCTGGCCGCCGAGCGGGGTGTGAGTGCGCGTCAGCTCTACCGCCACCGCGCCGCCGCCGAGCACCACCTGGCCGACCACCTGAAGGGCCAGCTGCGCGAGCAGTGAGGTGACCGGTACGGGGGCTTTCCGGCGGGAGATGTCAATTCCCCGGCCGTGAGTCTCTATTACCGGTAAGCAGCCGCCGCCGGATGCGGGCCACGTACCCGGCGGCGGCTGCCCGGCAAGGCCCAGCTCAAGTAGTGCTGCCGGGTGAGGTGAGCACCCCGTCTCGTGCTGACACCCGAGCCCCTGTTCCCGCCGCCGCCCGCTTAAGGAGGACGGCCCTGGGCCGAGGGATCCGTGTTCACCCTGCCCCGCACGGCACTACGCGACTCGTCGTGCCTCATTGTTTCCCGATTTCCGCTCATCTCTGCTGCCCTGCTGTGCCCCGTAGGAGGTGCGTCCGCCATGTTCGCAAGACTCTGCCGGCCGCGTCGGCCGCCGGTCTTCCGGGTGGGCTGGACGGTCCGGATCGGCTTCACCGTCGCCTGTACCGTCCTTGTGCTGCTGGCGGAGGCGGCGTACGCGTGGGCAGTCGCGGACATCCCTACCGTGATCACGAATCTGCGGAACTGGATCGTCGGCATGCTCGCCGGGCTCGCCACGCTGTTTCTCACCTTCGGTGGGCTGCGCTATCTGATGGCCGGGGGCGATCCGGGTGAAGTCGAGGCCGCCAAGCGGGCGTTGAAGGCCGCGGCCATCGGCTACGGGCTGGCGATCCTCGCCCCGGTGATCGTGACCGTGCTGCAGGGCATCGTCGGCACGGGCGGCGGGGGCGGGCAATGACCGGCGCCCGGCGTCTCGTCCGCGCCCTGCCCCTGCTGTTCGTCCTGGCCCTCGTGCTGTTGCCGCTGTCCGCCCACTCCGCCGCCGGGCACATCACGCACGCGGCGGCCAAGTCACCAGCAGCCCCGGAGCCGCCCCGGCCCGAGCCAGGCCCCGCCGTCCCCTCCCCGGATCCCGGGCCGGCGCCGAGACCCGAACCCACACCAGGGCCAACCCCCGCACCGGGTAGCCCCACGCCCGAACCAGAGCGGCCCTCACTACCGGAGCCGACGCCGGGGCCGACGCCCCAGGCGTGCGAGGCCATGGGTACCGAGTGCGACAAGGCCACGGGCTGGGGCTTCTTCGACATCCCCGGCATGATCGTGAACGCGATCACTTCGTTCCTGGGCATGCTGGTCGAGCAGATCATGAAGCCGGTCCGCGAGTTCCTCGCCGACACCCTGCTGGCGACCCCCGACGTCACCAAGCACGCCGACATCAAACGGTTGTGGACCGCCATGCTGGGGATCACGGCCGGCATCTATGTGCTGTTCGTGACCGCGGGCGGCATCACGGTCATGGGCTACGAGACCGTCCAGACCCGCTACGCCCTCAAACAGATCGCCCCGCGCCTGCTGGTGGGGATGGTCGCGGCGGCCACCTCCTTGACCGTGATGGGCAAAGCGATCGGCCTGTCCAATGCCCTCGCTCACGCGATCATGGCCACCGACATGTCGGACGCCGGGCAGGGCATGGTCGAACGCGTCCTGCCCTTCGCCCTGTTCGGCACCTCGGGTCTGACCCTCTACCTGCTGATCCTGGCGATCGTGATGATCGTGCTGGTGCTCGCGGTGCTGATCGGCTTCCTGGTGCGCGTCGCGGTGATGGCGCTGCTGGCCGTGGCCGCGCCGCTCGCCCTGGCGTGTCACGGCCATCCGCTGACCGATCCGGTCGCCCGGCTGTGGTGGCGGGGCCTGGCCGGCTGTCTGGTCATCCAGATCGCGCAGTCGATGACGTTCATCCTTGCCCTGAAGCTGTTCTTCGCTCCCGGGGCCACCACCCTGGGCATTCCCAAGTCCGACCAGCTGGGCACGATGCTCGCCGGGCTGGCCCTGTTCTGGGTGCTGTTCAAGATTCCCGGCTGGGCCCTGCAGGTCGTCCTGCGCGGTACTCCCATCCAGAACCCGCACGCGCCCACCGGGGTGCGGATGCTCAGGCACCTGGCGATGTACCGGCTCATGGACCACTACCTCCCCGGCATGCGTCAGCTGCGGCGCAGACCCGGAGGCGGTGGCGGAGGAGCCGGGGTCGGCCTGGGCCGTGGCGGACCAGGAGGCGGGGGCGGCCGTCCGGGAGGTGGTGGAAGAGGAGGAGGTCGGCCCCCTGGGCCCGGTCCTGGGCGCGGTGGGGGTGTGCGGGGCCGGAGCCGGGCGCTGCTCGCCCGCGGCCGTGCTGCCCTGGGCCGTCCCGGTGCCCGCCCGGGGCCCGGCGGCCGGCCCGCACCTGGTGCCCCGGCGACACGAGGCGCGCGCCGAGCGGGCGCACATGGCCGCGCAAACCCGGCGCCCGCCGCAGCCGGTGTTCCTGGCGCCATGCCCGGGACGCCCGGCGGCCAGGCTCCCCGGCGCCGCGGCGCGGGTGCTGCTCCCCTCGTCCGTGCACCGAGAGGTCCCCGTGCTGTGGTCCATCCCGCCCGGGCCCGCCGGATAAGGCAACTGGCCCTCCCCATCGCTGGCCAGCGCGTCCCGGCTCGACCGCCGAGGCCCACTCAGATGTGGCTGCCGATCCGTGCCGAGCGCGTCCCCGCCCCGCCACAAGCGGCCCGCGCACAGCCCACCACACCGCCGCTGACCCGCCCGGCCCTGGCCCCGATGCCGCGCGCACGCCAGCTGGCCCTGCCCATTCCCGCCACACGTGTACGCGTGCGCCCGCCACGCCCCATGCAGCTGCGGCTGCCCCTGGAACGGCCCCGGAGGTAACCCCGCATGAACCAGTCCGATGAGGCGGCAGACGCCCCGTATGCCACCCGCATTCCCGCCGACATCTCACGCCCCGACCGCCTCCTGGGCCCCCTCACGGCTCGGCAGACCGCCATCCTCACCGTCGCGGCGCTCGTGCTGTACGGCGGCTGGTGGGCGACGCGCTCCTTCATGGCACCGCTCGCGTACGCGATGTTGGTGATCCCTGTCGCCGGGGCGGTGGCCGCGCTCGCGCTCGGCCAGCGGGAGGGCATTGGCCTGGACCGTTTCCTGCTCGCTGCCCTCGCTCATGCCCGCACGCCCAAACGCCGGGTGCACGCCCCCGAAGGGGTTGTGCCGCTGCCCACCGTCGTCCCCGACCACTGGGCCAGGGCCGCAGGGCCGCCTCCGGCCGCGATGCGCATGCCGTATGACGGCATCACCGCTGGCGGGGTGCTCGATCTGGGCGGTGAGGGCAAGGCGGCCGTGGCGACGTGCTCCACGGTCAACTTCGAGCTGCGCTCGGTGGCCGAACAACAGGGTCTGACGGCGGCGTTCGCGCGTTGGCTCAACTCCCTGACCGGCCCCACCCAGTTGCTGGTGCGCTGTCACCGCATCGACCTCGCCCCGCTCGCCGACACCCTGCAGCACGACGCCGCCGCGCTGCCACACCCCGCTTTGGAGCGGGCTGCCCGCGCGCACGCCGAGTTCCTCGCCGACCTCGCCACCAGCGGCAACCTGCTCGGCCGGCAGGTCGTGCTGGTCGCCCGCGAAGACGCCGCAGCGCACGGCATGAGGCGGAACGCGGGTGAGGGGCGGGTGCTCCAACGCCTTGACGAGGCTGCCCGCGCGCTCGCCGCCGCCGAGATCACCGTCATCCCCCTTGACGTCGAGCAGAGCGCCGACCTGGTGAGCGCGGCCTGCAACCCCGACGTCCCCGCATCTCCCTACGACGGGCCGGAAGGTGACCTCGCATGAACCGACTCCTCTTCGGCCGCCACCGCACCGCTGCGCACGAGCCGGTCATCGACAGCGCCCTGTTGCTGGATGCGGCCGGCCCCGAGGCCATCGAGGTGCATGCCCGCGCTCTGGCCGTCGGCGCGCACCTGACCACGACGCTGGTGGTCACCGGCTACCCGGCTGAGGTCACTTCCGGCTGGCTCGCACCGCTGCTGAGCTTCCCCGGCCACCTCGACATCGCCCTGCACATCGAACCCGTTCCCAACCCGGTGGCCGCCGCCGGTCTGAAGAAGCAGCGCGCCCGCCTGGAATCCGGCCGCCGCACCGGCTTCGACAAAGGACATCTGGACGACCCGGAGGTGGAGGCCGCCGCCGCAGACGCCGCCGAACTCGCCTACCGCATCGCCCGCGGCGAGGGAAAGCTCTTCCACGTCGCCCTGTACCTGACCGTGCACGCCCCGGACGAGGACACCCTGGCCGAACAGGCCGCCGCCGTCCGCGCGATCGCCGAGTCACTGCTCATGACGGTTGCCCCGACCACCTACCGGGCCCTGCCGGGCTGGCTGGCCACCCTCCCTCTCGGCATCGACACGCTCAAGATCCGCCGCACCTTCGACACCGCCGCGCTCGCCGCCTGCTTCCCCTTCACCAGTCCCGACCTGCCGGTTCCCACCGGCGAGGACGGCATGGCTTCGGGAGTGCTGTACGGGCTGAACGCGGTCTCCGGGGCCCCGGTGCTGTGGAACCGCTTCGCGCAGGACAACTACAACTCCATCACCCTGGCCCGTTCCGGTGCCGGCAAGTCCTACCTCGCCAAACTCGAGCTGCTGCGGTTGCTGTTCACCGGCATCACGGCTTCCGTCATTGACCCCGAGGACGAGTACGTCCGGCTCGCCGAGACCGTCGGCGGACAGGTGGTCGCACTGGGTGCCGAGGGGGTGCGCCTCAACCCCTTCGACCTCCCGACCGCTGCCGCTGAGGGCGAAGACGCGCTGACCCGGCGGGTGCTGTTCCTGCACACCTTCCTCGCCGTGCTGTTCGGCAGCGACTTCACCGCAGCGGAGAAGGCCGTACTGGACCGGGCGATCCTGGCCACCTACGACCGCGCGGGGATCACCTCGGACGCACGCACCTGGACACGTACCCCGCCTCAGCTCGCCGACCTCACTGCCGTCCTGACCGATGACGGCAGCCAGACGGCCGCAGATCTCGCCGACCGGCTCGTCCCCTACACCACCGGGTCACACGCGAGGCTGTTCAACGGCCCCAGCACCGCCGCCACCGCCGGGCACCTGGTGGTCTTCGCGCTCCGCCAGCTCCCAGAAGAGGTCAAGGCCCCGGCGATGCTGCTGGCCCTGGAGGCGATCTGGCGGCAGGTCACCTCCCGTCCCAGTGCCGGCCGCCATCTGGTGGTGGTGGACGAGGCGTGGCTGCTGATGCGCGACGGGGCCGGCGCCCGGTTCCTGTTCCGCATGGCCAAGGCCGCCCGCAAGTACTGGACCGGCCTGGCCGTGGTCACCCAGGACGCCGACGACGTACTCACCTCCCCGCTGGGCCGGGCCATCGTGTCCAACGCGGCCACTCAGATCCTGCTGCGCCAGGCCCCGCAGGCCATCGACACGATCAGCGAGAACTTCCACCTCTGCCACGGGGAACGGGAGTTCCTGCTCTCGGCCTCCCGCGGCGAGGCCCTGCTGCTGACCGGCGACCGTCGCCACAAGGTCGCCCTGATCAGCATCGCGGCACCCGGCGAACACGAAGTGATCACAACAGACCCGGGCGAACTCGCGGTCCAGCACGCCGACGACGCACTCCGCGACGCCGATGGCACCTACATCGATGAAGCTGTCGGTGATGAGGGGTGGGGGCTGTGACGGCGTACGAACTGCTCGCCACCGCCCAGCCGCACGGATGGCTGGTGGACTTCCTCACCCACCCGCAGTCTCCCGGGGCCGCCGCGATCCGCACCGCCTCCGACTGGTGTGCGGTGTCCGCGCCCATCCTGATCCCCGCCGTCCTCGCCTCCACAGCATGTGGATACACCGCCCGACGCCGTCTGCTGCGCTCGCAGCAGCAACGCCTCGCCGACGGCGCCCGATGTGTGGAGATCCTCTCTCCGCCCCACGTCGCCCCCAGGGGCGGTGAAGTCCTGTGGGCCCAGCTCTCGGGTCTCCTGCGTCCGTGGTGGCGCCGCATCACCACCGGCCAGCCGCACCTCGCCTTCGAATACACCTGGTCCCACACCGGAGGGCACATCCGCCTGTGGGTCCCCGGCACGGTGCCGCTGGGCCTGGTGCGCCGCGCGGTGGAAGCCGCCTGGCCGGGCGCCCACACCCGCGTCACCGAACCCACGTCCCTCCTTCCAGACGGGCACACCGTCACCGCCGGACGACTGCGACCGGCCCGCCCCGACGTCCTGCCCCTGCGCACCGACCACCCCGCAGACCCGCTGCGCGCCCTGCTCCAGGCCGCCACCGGCATGGGAGAGGACGAGTCCGCGTGCGTGCAGATCCTGGCCCGCCCCGCCACCGGCGGCGCGCTGCGCCGGGCCCGCCACCAGGCCCGTCGGCTGAAGGCCGGACACACTTCCGCTCGGCTGCCTGCCCTGGCCGCCCTCCTCCTACACCGCGCCCAGCCCGCCGCCACCGGCAAACAGGATCCCGAACACGGCGCCGCCGTACGGCAGTCCGCGACCAAGCTCTCCGGCCCGCAATGGCAGTGCGCCCTCACCTACGCCGCCACCTGCACCCCGAAACAAGAGCGGGCCCAGGACGTGGCACGCGGCCGGGCTCACGCGCTGGCTTCCGCCTTCGGCCTCTACGCCGACCGCAACTACCTCGCCCGCGCCCGCCGCGCCCGCCCCGAACCACATCTGAGCGCCAGGCAGTTCCCGCTCTCACGCCCCGCCCTGCTGTCGGTACCGGAACTCGCCGCCCTCGCCCACCTCCCCCTCGACGCGGACGCACCGGGCGTGCAGCGGGCCGGGGCCCGCTCCGTCCTGCCGCCCCCACAGATCCCCGAACCAGCGCCCGGCAATGGCGTCAAACCGTTGGGCCGCTCCGATGCGGGCGCCCGCCGCGGCGTCGGCCTCGCGGTCCCCGACGCACGCCACCACCTTCACGTCATGGGCGCAACCGGCTCCGGCAAGTCCACCCTCATCGCGAACCTCGCCCTCGACGATGTACGAAACCACCGCGGTGTCATCGTCATCGACCCCAAGGGCGACCTCGTCACCGACCTCCTCGACCGCCTCCCGGACACCTGCGCCGGCCGCCTGGTCCTCATCGACCCCGACGACGCGCACACCCCACCGTGCCTGAACGTGCTGGACGGTACGGACATCGACGTCGTCGTCGACAACATCACCGGCATCTTCCGCCGCATCTTCACCGCCTTCGGGGGGCCGCGCACCGACGACGTGATGCGCGCCGCCTGCCTGACCCTCCTCAAACACCGCGACCGCACCCACCAGCTCGTCACCCTCGCCGACGTCCCCCGCCTGCTCGGCGAGAGCGCCTACCGGTTGCGCATCATCCCCGCCCTCAAGGACCCGGTGCTGCGCGGCTTCTGGGCCTGGTACGAGTCGATGTCCGAGCCCTCCCGCGCGGCCGTGGTCGGCCCGGTGATGAACAAGCTGCGCGCCTTTCTGCTGCGCGACTTCGCCCGACGAGCGATCGCCGCCGGCCCCTCCACCTTCGACCTCACCCAAGTGCTCGACGGGGGCATCCTGCTCGCCCGCCTGCCCAAGGGGGCGCTCGGTGAAGAGACCGCCCGGCTGCTCGGCTCCTTCATCGTCGCCGGGACCTGGCAGGCCGCCGCCGCTCGCGCCCGCATGCCCGAACACCGCAGGATCGACGCCACGTTGAGCATCGACGAGGCGCACAACTTCCTCACTCTTCCGTACCCGCTGGAGGACATGCTCGCCGAGGCGCGCGGCTACCGCCTGTCCATGCTGCTGGCCCATCAGCACCTCGCGCAGCTCCCGCGCGACCTGCGCGAGGGGATCTCCGCGAACGCCCGGAACAAGGTCTTCTTCAACGCTTCCCCGGAAGACGCCAGTTCGCTGGAGCGCCACACCCTGCCGACGCTGGCCTCACACGACCTCGCTCACCTCGGCCCGTTCCAGGCCGCCGCCCACCTGCTGAACAGTGGCGCGGAATCGGCCGCCTTCACCCTCACCACTCGCCCCCTGCCGCCCGTCGCGCCCGGCCGGGCCAAGGACCTGCGCATGGCGGCCGCCTCCCGTACCGGCCTTCGCCCGGCCACCCGGCCCTGAACACACCCCCAGCCGCCCCGCCCGTAGCTCCTCCGCCCGCACCCGGTGGTGACCCGTCATGCCCGCACTCCCGCGCCCGGCCTTCGGCCCCGGCTCGCGCTACACCGCTCGCGCCGCCACCACACGCCCCCGCCCCGCACGGCACGCGGAGGTGGCCACGCTCGCCCGCCGCCTCACCAGCCGCGACATGTGGCTTGCGCGGATGCTGTACGAGCACCAGTTCTTGACCACCCATCAGATTGCGCGGCTCGCCTACACCTCGCTCCGCTCCGCGCAGCGCCGCCTGCGCACCCTGCACGAGCACGCCGTCCTCGATTCCTTCCGCCCGCTGACCGCATCGGGCTCGGCCCCCGAGCACTACACGCTGGGCCCCGCCGGAGCCGCCCTGCTTGCCGCCCACGCTGGGCTCGACCTCGCAGCCCTCGGGTGGCGCCCCACCCACGTCGGCCGCATCGCCTACTCCCCGTCCCTCGGCCACGACCTGGGCGTCAACGAGCTACTCACCCAACTCGCCGCCCACACCCGGACCACCCCCGAGACCGGGCTACCGCTCTGGCTCTCCGAGCGCTCCGCGGCACGCCGATGGGGCGACATCATCCGCCCCGATGCCTACGCCCACTGGTCCCACGGCGGCTACCTGCTGCCGTTCTTCCTCGAATACGACACCGGCAGCCAGCCACTGGCCCGCGTCGAGGCCAAACTCGTCGGCTACGCCGCCTTCACCACCACCGCCACCAGCACCCGCCCGGCCCTGCTCATCCACACCCGCACCCAGTCCCGCGACCAGGCCCTGCGCCACCGCCTCTCCAGCGCCGCAGGCGAGTTGGGCCTGAACGTGGCGACCTCGTCTGCGGACTTCACCACCACCGACCCGTGGGGCCCCTGGTGGGCACCCCTCCAGTCCGCCTCCCGTCGGACCACCCTCACCCACCTCGCCGCCCACTGGTCTGGCCTCACCCCGGCCGCCGGGCTGGACCCGACCGACGCCGACACCCCCCTCACCCTCCCCGTGCCCCCGCTGCCGCCCGCAGGAAGCGGATCATGAGCTCGCTGCTCACCAAGACGGTCACCGGCATCGGCTGCACGGTCCTTGCCCTGCCGCTCCTCGCCGCGCTCACCATCGCCGCCCTGATCGGCAGCCTGCTGCCTGGCAGCAGCGTGTCGGCCACCCCGAGCAAGCACGCCCTCGCCGACATCCCGCCGTACATGCTCGCCCTTTACCAGCGCGCGGCCCCCGAATGCCCGGGCCTGTCCTGGACCATCCCCGCCGCGATCGGCAAAGTCGAGACCGACCACGCACGTCACCCCACCATGGTGTCTTCGGCAGGCGCTGTGGGACCGATGCAATTCTTGCCCTCTACCTTCAAGGCGTACGACTACCCGGTGCCACCCGGCGGAAAGCAGCCCCCGACGCCGTGGGATCCGGTCGACGCGGTCTACGCCGCCGTAAGACTCCTGTGCGCGAACGGCGCGAAGAACGGCAAGAACCTACGCTCCGCGATCTTCGCGTATAACCCTGACAACAGGTACGTCGACAAGGTCCTCAAGGTCGCGGACACGTACGCGGCCGCCGCACCCGCACCCACCGGTGCTGCCGCCACAGCGGTTGCCTTCGCCCGCTCCCAGCTCGGCACCCCGTACGTGTGGGGCGGCGACGGACCGTCCGACGGCGGCTTCGACTGCTCCGGACTCACCCAGGCCGCCTACCGCGCCGCCGGCATCAGCATCCCCCGCGTCGCCCAGGCCCAGTACGACGCCGGCCCCCGCCTTCCGAAGGGTGCCCAATTGATGTCGGGTGACCTGCTGTTCTTCGGCACCAGCCCCGGCGGCATCACTCACGTCGCGCTCTACACCGGAGATGGCCAGGCCATCGACGCTCCGCACCCGGGAGCAGTCGTCCGCCAGGGCCCCGCCCACACCAACTCCCCGTCTTTCCAGGGCGCGACGAGGCCCGCGGCGCGAGGAGGGGCCCAGTGAAGCAGATCGCCGCCCGCGAGGCCATCGGCCTGCTCAAGTCCATGACCTGGGTGCTGTGCGCGGTCGGGATCCTCGCCCTGGTCTTCACCACGGTCAATGTCACCCGATTCGCCACCAGTCGCGATGTTCCCCTGCCCATCGCGGTTCTCCTCGACCCGATGATCGGTACGGCGCTCGCCGGGGTCTTGTACGTGGACGCGCGCCTCGCCTCCTGGGGCATCCGCCCGCCGGCCTGGTCGACCACGCTGCGCTGGGGCGCCGGATGCACCGCCGCGTTGATGAACTCCTGGGAGTCGCTGTGGCCCGATGGGCAGATCGGCTGGCCGCACCAGGCCGATCCGGCGGCCGTGCTGCTGCACCTGACCCCGGCCTTGCTCCTGATCGCCCTGACGGAGACGATCGCCGCCTACCGAAGAACCGTCACCGACCTCCTGGACCGGATCGGCTCCGCCGATCCTGCCGAGGCACCCCAACCCGCCCACTACTGCCGCAAGCCGATCGGCCCAGGAGCATATCGATCCGAACAGCACCGATCCCGATCCGCTCAACATCCTGCCCCCAGAGGGCAGATCCGATCCCGGCCCCGACTCGGCCAACACCCCCGCCACCACCGGCGCCGACCACGACAGGCCCCACACGGGCGACGACACGTCCGACGACCGCCCCTTGGCACCCGACGCCGTACCGACCAGCGACGGGGCAACAGACACCGACGTGTGGCCGCGCGCCGTTGCGCTGGACGACGCGACCCGCGCCGCCACCGGGAACCCGGTGAGCATCTGGCGGCTGCGCACGGAGTTGCGCATCGGCCCGAGGCGCGCCCGTCAGATCCGCGACCAGCTCCTGGCCCGCCACCACGCCCCGCCGCCCCGGTCAGGTGAACTGCCCCGGTCCGCCGTCCGATCCACCTCCACCCCGGTACCGATCGGATCCGGTGCACGGGATCCCTCGACGCCCGCCCGCTGATCGGCACGCGCCTCCCGCTCTGCCGCCGCTCGGGACCCGTGACACCCCTCTGAGCTGGTCCGATCCGGAAGTGATCGACGGCTTGACTTCCCACGCCGTGCGAGCGTCCATGGTCGTGGCCGACGAACCGAGCGGGTTCCGGAATCGTGAACCCGCCCGCGCCACGGCCATGTTCGCCCGGGAGAAACGCGATGCGCACGCGCCCAGCGAACGTCTGCGGCCCTCACACGCGGATCCGCACCCCGGCCGGGGACCTCAGCCATCCGACATGCTCACGGAAAAGAGGTTCCCTCATGTCCGACACCACGACCGACGGTACGCGTACGCCGCACCCCGTCCCCGCCCCCGAGCCGCTGACCCAACTGACCGGCGCGCCCGCCGCGATCTACACCGAACTACTCGGCCTCACCGAGGGCGCCACGGTCGCCGAACTCGCCCTCGCCGCGGGCGTAGGCCGCTCCACCGCCGGAAAGGCCGTGACCACCCTGGAGCAGCACGGACTGGCCGTACGCACCCCCGGCGGACACGACGGCCCCCGCCGTACCCCCGACCGCTGGCACCCCGCGCTCACCCGCGCCACCAGCAGCGGCGACGGCTCCAGCGACCAGGAGCCCGTCAGCACCCAGCCGGAACCCTCGTTCACGGACAACCCGGAGCCGGTCGGCAACAGCGCGGACCACGAGGGTGCGCCTACTGCCGAGCCCACACCAGAAGCCCCCGACGCACCGGAGGACGGCAGCACGGATGCCGCCACCGTCCCGACGGCCGAGGAGCCGCAGGACACACCTCCGCAGGACATCGAACACAGCGAAGGTGACGACGGCGGCGAGAACGGCCCGCACGACGAGAACGACAGCGACGGCCCGGGGAACGAGGATGTCCCTGCCCCGCAGGCAGGCGCTGGGCGGCCGACGCGACAGGCTGAAGCGATCATCCTGCCGGGTGAGAAGAAGCGGCTCGCACCCGGAGCGCTGCGGCAGATGGTCATCGACCACCTCGAAGCACACCCCGGCGAGGCATTCACCGCCACCAAGATCAGCCGCGTGATCGAGAAGTCCTCGGGTGCCATTGCCAACGCGCTGGTCACCCTCGCGCAGCAGGGCATCGCCGAGCAGGTGGACGACAGGCCGCGCACCTACCGTCTGGCGGCGCCGGAGGGCAACGCATAGCCGACCGGCCACAGCGAATCGGGCTGGTTCCCACGGGGGTTGGGAACCAGCCCGGCTGCTGTGCGAGTCTTCCACACCAAACGGGCAGAGGCCGGGAGGGCGGGGGTCCGGTGGCTGACCGGCTGAGCGCGGTCGTGGCTGTTGTGTCGGCGGTGATCGCCGTGTACGCGGCGTACTGGGGCCCGGCGCTGCGCGCGCGGCACCCACCCGCTACCACGAGCCCGGCCTGGACGGTCTCCCGCCCGCCACCGGGACGCAAGAAGTCCTGGAAGCGTACTTCGCACTGCTGTGGTGCTTCGAGCGCATCCTGATCGGCCGGCGTAGCCTTACCGGCCAGCAAGCCTGGAACGACACCGGCGTCGCGGTGGCCTTCCCGACGACCTGCTCGCCTGGCATCTGAAGAGCTGGGCGGAGGGCTGGCCGACGGTACGCGCGGCCCTCAAAGTACCTGCCGGGTACCGGATCTACGCGATCACGACTTGCTGGGAAGCTTCTGTGACCTCGTCGAAGAGGTCACCGGGCCCAACGAGCGCACCGCCCTGCTGCGCGCCCTCATCCAGGAAGAGGTCGACCAGACCATCGGCGTGGCGTGACAGGGAGCAGCCTCTGCCCGCCAGGGAGACGAGGGGCAGGCCCTGGGACCCGGTCACGGGCCAGTGCGGCCCAGCTCCTCCTTGCCCCACGCCACCAGGGACGAGCGCACGTATCCGTTCACACCCTTGCGCTTGATCGTCACCTTGACCCATGTCCCATCCCCCTCGGCCCAGCCGTGGGAGGTGCAGCTGTCGCCCTTGTACGCGGTGCCGAGTGCGGCGGCGTTCTTGCGGGGCTTGGCGCGGACGGTCGCCGAGGAAGCGGTGATGCGGCAGAAGTCATTCTTGGCGGCCACCGATGCGGAGGCGCCCTCTACCGGCGCGGCAGCGGCAACCGAGGGCGCCGACAGCGCGAACAGCGGGGCGGCGAGCATGCTCGCGGTGAACAGCGAGACGTGGCGGCCGGGCATCGGGTGCTCCTTTTCTACGGGTTCAGCCCATTGAGACTGAGGAATGCCGCGAGTCTTGCACCATTCGCCCCATTTTGAGATTTCTCGTGGAGAGTTCCACCGATTCGAGTGATCCCGCCCTGCTTCGTGTATGCGCCGCTCGTCGTGGGGGACATCCAGCGGACACGTCCCGGCCCGCCGGGTGTGGACCGCGCTGCGGAGCGCCGCGCCGCGCATGACTTCGATCAGAGGAGCACGAGATGATCCCGTCTCGCATCCGACGCCATCTGCGTCCCACCGCTGCCGGGCTACTGGGCCTTGTTGCATGGTGCGGGGTCCTCGTGCCGACCGCCCCGGCCGGGGCCCACGCCCAGAGTCAGGCTGAACCGACGCACTGCAAGATTCGGATCACGGGAAAGACAGTCGCCGTACGCATGCCGGAGGGCAACGCCCCGGTCGCCCGGCCCGACTCGCCCGTTGTCCGCTACGTTCACCGCGGGGACGTAATCCGCAACAACTTCTGTCTCATCGCCCTCGGGCGCAGCAACGGCGGGCCGCTCTACCACAAGTGCGGGAAAGACGGCCACGACTGGTACGTCGTCATCGGCGGACAGGTCCCGGCGACCTGCGCCCAACGCGTCAAGTAGGCGCAAGACTCACAGGGTTCACGTCCATGAGACCACCGACTGCCAGGGGGGAGCCGGGCACTTCCCTGCCCGGCTCCCGGCTTGCCAGTCCGACGGTTATGAAGCCGCAGCATTTTGTTCCCGGCCCATGCCCTGGCGAGACAATTGGCCGATGTCCTGGTAGACGCCAAGAAGCCGAATCAGGGCCGTGTCCATCATGTCGCATCGCTCCAGCGCTAGCGCCAACTCCCCGGCTACGGAGCTGACATCCGGGCTCAAGCCATCGGCGCTCTCGGATCCTGTGGCGGACCGACTGCGCAGGGCCCGCAGCCCGCGGCCGGCCTCCTGCGCCCGCGCGTACGCACAGCGCCACAGCGTTCTTTCGAGGCTTGGCCCGGACCGTCGCCGAGGAACCGGCAATGCGGCAGAAGTCCTTCTTGGCGGCCACCGGCGCGGTGGGTCCATGGTCCGGTGCGACAGCAGCAACTGCGGGGACAGACAAAGCGATCAGCGAGGCGGCGAGCGTGCTCGCGGTGAGCAGCAAGACGTGGCGGCGGGTCAACGGGCGCTCCTTTCCCGGGGGTTCAGCCCGTCGATGCTGACGGATGCCCTGAGCCTTACCGCGACCTCCCGCCCTTGATCGTCCCGAGAGCGAGTCCCACCGTTTCAGGTGATCTCATCCTGCTTCCCGCATGCCCCCTCGTTCCTCCGATCTCCAACAGCCGTACCCCGTACAGGCCGCCGACCCATCGGGCTACTCGTGGTAGCGCCTCGCGTTCCGGAGCGGCGGTCTACCACACCAGGAGTGGGATACCTGGCGGAGTGTCAGTTGGACCTGCTCTGCGGGTGCTGTCCCGATACACTCCCGTACCCCGAGTGCGTACGTCGCCGCTCGCCTGCACTTCCCGTATCGACTACATAGGGTGGATATCTACGTGACCCCTGATGAGTTGCGAGAGCTCCTGCGACGCGCCGAAGGCGAGAGTCACGACTTCAAGGCCAAGCCGCACGAGACATCCACCGACAAGGGGAAGGCAGACCTTGTCTGCGATGTGATCAGTATGGCGAATACGCCAAGGGATGCAGACGCCCACCTCGTTTTCGGTGTCAAGGACCAAGGCAACGGGCGGCTTGATCTCGTAGGCGTCGACAGTGTCCCGGATGACGCGGAGTGGCAGCAGATCTTGGGGGCTGCCGTCGAACCCGTGCCTCGTTTTAGCCTGGAGCCGGTTCAACTCGACGGCAAACTTTACGGAGTCCTGACGATCCCACCTGACCGTCGTGGCCCCTTCCTGGTCCGCCCTGAATGGCGAAGCAAACGAAATGGCCACATCGGGCCGATGACACTCTTGCCCGGCGTTACTTACTACCGTCGAGGCAGCAGCAATACGCCTGCGAGCGGGGAAGTAATCCGATGGATCGTTCAGTGGATGAACGGCGGCAGCGCTGAGCCCCTGAGAGGGGCTGCCGCACCACTTGAGGGCACCTGGGAACGCTTCCTGGAACGCATGCACGGCTTCAGTGACACACGACGCTACGTACTCGTGGCCCCAGGCGTCGCGCCGACTCCAGCAGCGACACTCCGAGGGCTGGCAGTACCCCCCTGGTCTGCCGTCTTCGATCTGGATCCGGCGAGTGAGCAAGGCGGCCTGTTGGGGGCGCTGGAAAAGGATATCTCACTCACGAGGAGCCTTTATCGTGTCGTACCGCAAGACGCACAGATGGTACTGGGTGGACGCAATGCGATGCACTGGATCTTCGCTAAGGGCCTAGTCACTGGAAGTGAACCGCTAGCCGATCTCACCTTCCGGCAGTGGTCGACTCAATACGCACGAGACTTGAGCCGTCACATCGATCAACTTGCCGCATCACTGCACCCAGCGCCAGTAACCTGCGTGATCCTCGGGTACGACACTTCGGAGATTCCGACCATCCACGCGTTGCTTAGTGATTTGGCACGCGATAGTGGCGACACACTCGATGTAGTAATCGCAGCGGATGACGCACCAGCCTTTCAGCAACTGACAGGCACCTTCGAGGCAGGCGTCATCCCGATCTCCCTGCAACAACTTTGTGCGGGCCTTGCACACCTCGAACCGAACAAGACAGCATCCGGAGGCTCTCCACGTGCTCTCCCGAGCCTCTCAGGGGCCCCAGTCACCTTGGACGCGGCCGATGTGCCGTGGATCGAAGAGGAATTGGAGGTCATCTATCTCGACTCGCAAGGCGAGAAGTCCGAAGACGACAAGAAGGCATTCCTCAAGGGGGGCGAAATCAGCTGGTACGGTCTCAGCCGCCGTGCCGATGTCGACCGGGAGAAGACCGTAAGTCTCCACCGCAAAGTTCTGCGGGAACTGGATCGCGGCGGCCGCGCAGTGCGGATAAATCTCTATCACACGCCTGGGGCCGGTGGAACAACAGTAGCTCGACGCGTGCTCTGGGACCTGCATCACATCTATCCGTGTGCCGTACTTCGCGGTAATCCCTCTGCACAACACGTCGGTGACAAGTGGGCCGAGGACACCGCCGAACGGATCATGCGATTGGGACATGTAACTCAGCGGCGCGTCCTCGTATTGGCCGAAGGTAGCCATGTCCCCGAGCGCCTCCTAAACGACCTGTACGACTCGCTACGCAACCGTCAAGCCAGTGCTGTCATCTTGCAAGTAGTACGCCGCGCCGTCGGAGTAATCGACGATCAACGCGTGGTCCAACTGCCGAGTTACCTGTTGGATCAGGAAGCCGAAAGATTCCTGGAGGTTTATTCGCAGGCCCGGCCCGATCGAGCGAGCGGGATCCGTGCAGTTCGATACAGCGCGAACGAGCGGGAGCGGGTACCATTCCACTTCGGCCTCGCTGCCTTCGGGCGCGAATACCTCGGACTGGAGCGGTTTGTATCGCTGCGCCTACAAGACTTGAAATCTACCAGCCGAGAGATCTTGCAGCACATTGCCCTGGCTCATCACTATGGCCAGAAGGGGATGCCGGCACAACTCTTCACCGATCTACTCGAGTTGCCCACCAACCAGACAGTTCTCTTGGCCTCGCTACTTCCCGAGGAAGTGTTGGACCTGCTGGTGGAGGAAGAGGCGGGCATCTGGCGCATGGCCCACGCCTTGTTCGCGGAAGAAGTCCTCGGACAAATTCTTGGCGCCGGCTTGAAGACCAAAGGACAGTGGAAGGCAGGCCTCCCTGAGGCGGCGATCAGTCTTGCCCGCCTATGTCGCGGCGATTCGGGCGTAGTTGGTGATAGCGAACTTGACCTGATCCATCGCATTTTCATCTACCGGGAGAGCAGTGAACTGCTGGGGACGGAGCAGGCTGGCTCCCGCTCGTTCTCGCATCTAATCGAGGACATCAATCTACCCAACTCGGCAGTAATGCTGTTGGAGGAGCTGACTACGCTCTTCCCTTCGGAATCTCACCTGCACGCCCATCTCGCACGGTACCAAGCCGTGCGCATGCACGACCTCGGTAAGGCAAAGCTAAGCATTGAGCGAGCAGTTGAACTTTCCGACCGAGACTCCGTTGTATATCACATGAAGGGAATGATTTATCGGCAGGACGTCTACGACCTGACAGGGAGAAAGGAGGCACTGGAACTGGTAGTCAGGCCTGCCGAGATCGCGAGTGAAGCGTTCACCACATCGCGGGATCTACGTCGTGACAACGAACATGGATATATTAGCGAAGTGCAGATGCTCTTGCGTCTCGCCGAATACGCCCGCCAAAACACTGCAGGAGGAAACAGAACAGCTTTCACTTATACAGGTTACGAACTCGTCGATACAGCACTCGAACGATCCGAGGACCTACTGGCCCAGGTAGCCCAATTGCGGACAGGAGAAGAACCCAGCAGGTTTGCAATCAAGTGCAGAGCTCAGCTGGACGAGCTGCACGGGAACCATGAGGCCGCCGTTCAGCATTATCGGTCTCTACTCGAGAGGGTAGACGTTGACAGGTCTTCCGTTCGGCGAAGTTTGGTATGGATCTACCTGAAGAAGACCCAAGGCCAATGGCAGAGCGTAAAGCAGAAGGACTTGCGAACCATTGAGTCTCTCCTTCGCGAGAACCTCCGCGAAAAGGCTGGCGACGACCGGACGATGCGCCTGTGGGTGAAGGCAGCGCGTTACGTCCCCAATCCTCCGT
This sequence comes from Streptomyces sp. NPDC000880, assembly GCF_053599675.1. Lineage (NCBI taxonomy): Bacteria > Bacillati > Actinomycetota > Actinomycetes > Kitasatosporales > Streptomycetaceae > Streptomyces > Streptomyces sp. NPDC000880. The sequence continues at coordinate 26,134 of NZ_JBSFMS010000075.1, forward strand.
CGCTCGACGAACTTGTGGGCCAGTTCTCAACATGGCACATGGATAACCCCTCGCTGGAGTCGAGTTACTACCTCTATATTCTGCATTTTCTCAAGTATCTCGAATCCTCATCACCTGTCGCGAAGGGCGAAGCGGAACGCTACATGGAGGAGTGCCGAAGGCGCGCTCAATATCGCACGGATCGTACGAGGAGTTTCGAATGGCTCGGCTCCGGTTTCGGAATTGACAGACTTGTCCACCAATCACGTCTTGGTGAATGGGACAGCGGTCAAGACTTCTTCAAGAATTCAGGACTCCTAGATCGTGTCGAGGGTCGGGTAGGTCAGTACGTAGGACCGACGAAGGGCTGGATCAACGTGAACGGTCTGCAGGTGTTCTACGTTCCGGGGCGCCCTGGCCACCAGCGTCGTGCGGCGCACCAGCGGGTCACCTGTGTCATCGGTTTTTCCTACGAGGGCCTGAGGGCGTGGGAAGTTCGGGATGCGTGATGCTCGTTGCCACCGCCCCTGCCACGGTCGACGGTGACGAGCTCCCTGCCCAGGCCGCGCGGCACGGCCTCGGCGCTCTCGCCATGCAGCTAGCCGACGTGCCACGCATGAGACCGCGGCGTCGTGTTCCGGACCCGCGTCCCGGCGAGGCGCTTGGCCAATGTCCTGGTAGACGCCAATGAGCCGGATCAGCGCGGTGTCCGTCACCTCGAATTGCTCCAGTACGAGCGCCAACTCCCCCTGCTATGAAGCTGGCTTCCGGGCTAAAGTCGTCGACTCCTGTGGCAGGCCGGCCGCGCAGGACTCGCAGCTCGCGGCCGGTCTCCTGCGCCCGCGCGTACGCGCTGTCCAGCTCGTCAGCGGTCTGGCACAGGGCATGGGCGAGCCATGGAGGCGGTGACCGGGAGGGTGCCCGGCAGCTAGGCCAGCCAGAGGGGCGCCGAGGCCGAGCTGCTCGGCAAGCAGGCGCGCGCCCGGTCCCAGTGCGTTCGAGGTAGTGGCCACGGCGGCGTGACCTCCTCCAGTGTGCCCAGGGCACGGGCCAGGCGCAGGGCGAAGCTGCCGCCTTGGTCGGGGCCGTCGGCGAAGCCGTGGCAGATTGCCGGGGCTTCGGTGCCGAGGGTCTTGTGGCATATCACGTGTCCTTCGGCTCGTCTCGCCGCGGTGACCAAGTCCGTGACCCGGCCGGGCCGGAGGTGCATCGGGTTGCCCGGATGGAAGATGCAGGTGTCGCAGCGGTGGGCGCACAGCCGCACGGTGCCGGTGAGCGGGTCGGCGACGTCGGTGTACGGCTCGACGCCGTCGTCCCTCATGCGACTCCGCTCCGGCGTCTCGTCGTGGCCCGGTCGGGCGTGTCGGTTTCACGGTCGGCCTCCACAGCCCGCGTGTCCGCAGCCGCCGCAGAAGCCCCCGCTATTGCACGAACACGGGCAGGGTCCTGGCGTTCGGCGCCGGGCCGGGGACGGACCAGCTGGGGCGGGGATGCGTGGGGTGGGCGGCCGTGCGTTGTCGGGGTGGGGCGCGGTGCGCCGGACGGCCGCAGTGAGCAGGCCGGTGCGGGCGGCTCGGGGAAGTCGGTCGAGAGCTTCCAGGTGATCCCCAAGGTTCGGGTCGGCAGGCAAGAGGGGGGTGTGGGCGCAGGCCAGCAGTTGTCCGGCGGCTTCGGCCACGACCCGGGCGAAGACAGCCGGGTCCAGGTCGAGGTGGTCTTCAGTCCGGAGGTGGTCGGCTGCGCAGGTCAGAAGGACAGCGAGAGAAGGGACTTCGGCCTCCGTAGCAGTGCTGAAGAGGGTGCGGGCGCGGTTGAGGATGTGGTGCACCAGAACGTCGTGTTGAGGCAGGCCGGGACCGGGCATGGGCGGTGTTCCTTCCAGGGGTGCGGGCGGGTGCGTTGCTCCGGCCCGTCGTATGGGACAGGCAGGCGGGGTGGGGGCCCGGTTGGGCCCCCACATGGTCAACTGCGCCTGGTTACAGCTCCGGTGCGCCGTGCACGGCCTGGTAGCTCTCCAGGACCAGGCTGAGCTGGTTCATCTGCTGGGCGAAGCGCGCGGCGTACAGGTCGGTCGGATGGCCGATGTTCTGGAGCAGGCCGGTGACCGGGACGAAGGCCGGGTCCAGGCGGGGGTTGAGTGTGTTGTCGAGGCGGTCGCGTACCTGGGCTGCGTGGCGGCGCAGTTTGCCGTGGAGCCGGTCGGCTTCGCGGGCGGTACTGAAGACGAGATCGGCCAGTTCGCCCAGCGCGGTCCCGCGCTGGTGGCGCAGGCGGCCGAGGCGCTGGAAGCCGTCTTCGCCGAGGGTGGCTCGCATGGCTTCGGCACCCGGTGCTCGCCCGGGGGCAGCGTCTGAATGGGGTGGAGGGGCGGTGGTGTTGGCCCGCGCGGCTGTGCCTCGGATGCGGCTGGTGCGTTCGGTCATGGCGGTAGGGGTCCTTCCCTGGGAACGGATGGTGCGCGGGGCTAGAGGGTTTCGCCGTAGCGGCAGCTGCTGGTGTGGCCTTCGTCGCGGAGGAAGGTGTCGGGCAGCGTGTCGGCCTGCGGAGCGTCTTCGGGGTTCAGTGGCGGGCGGGCCAGATGGGTACCGAGGTCGGCGAGGTGCCGGATGGTGGCGAGCGGGACCTGGCCGGAGCATTCGGGGCACGGGCCGAGGAGTTCCAGCGGCTCGTCGTCGTAGATCGGGAAGCGGGCGAGGAAGACGTACTGTTCGGTGGTGTCCGGGCAGGTGGCGGTGGCCAGGACCGGTTCGCCGGGGGCGGTGCGCCGCCGCAGCCAGTCCGGGGCGGTGGTGATCTGGTCCAAGCCGAGTCCGAGGGCGGCGGCCAGCCGTACGGCTGTGCGGGCGTGTTCCTCGCCCCGGTAGCGGCCGTGCGGGCTGACGGCGGTGTTGTGGCGGATGAACACGGCGGCGGCGTGGGCGCGTTCGGCGAGCGAGGTCATGGGTATCGGTCTCCTTCACTGTCGAGGTCGGTGTGCGGCGGTGGGCCGCCCCGGGCGGTGCCGGGGCGGCGTGGGGTCAGAGCTGGTTGGTGGCCAGGGCGGTGGTCGCCGCCTTGCCGATCGCGGCGGCGGCCTGGGCCGGGTCGGCGAGTTCCAGGAGCCTGGCCCCGGGCAGGGGGCGCGGGTCGGGGTCGAAGGCGAGCCACAGCACCGCGCACCCGGTAGCGCGCAGGGCGGTGATGCGTTCGGCGGCGCGGGCGGCCTCCTCGGCGGCGTAGTAGCCGTCGGAGGCGATCACGAGGAGGCGGCCCGCGCCGGGCTGGGTGAGGTCAACTCCCGTCGTCAGGGCGTCGATGGCCTCGGCGAGGCTGTGGCCCATGCCGCTGGCGTCGAACTGAGTGACCTGCGTGGGTGCGCGTCCGGGCGCGGTGATCGCGGTGACCGACCGGTCGTAGGTGACGGTCGCGCTGCGCGAGTCGGGGTCGGTGAGGGCGGCAGCTTTGGCGAGGATCCAGGCGGCCGAGGCGATCGGGGCGGCGGCCAGGCTCATGGAGCCGGAGACGTCCACCGCGATCCCCACCCGCAGCGGCGGCGTCGGGTTCGGCCGGTGCACTGTGCGCGTCCATGGGGTCGCGGTGGGGGTGGCGCCTGCGGCTCGCTGAGCGTCCCGGGCCAGGGCCTGGCGCATGTTGAGGCGTCCGGGCGGGGCCGTCGAGGCGGTGACGGTGATGGTGCGTTCGCGGTAGGCGGCGGCCCGCAGCGCCCGGGCCAACTGCCCGGCGGCTGCCTTCTCGCCGCTGGTGGGCGGGCGGGTGCCGGTCACCGGGGAGCGGCCGCGCTTGCCCTTGACAAGTTTGCCGGGGGTGTATGGGCGCCCGCCGGGTGCGAAGACCTTCTCGGCCGTCTGCGCGGCCTGCCGCTGCCGGGCGGCCTGGGCGGCTTTCGCCTGGGCCCGAGCGGTGCGGGCGGCATCGACCCGGGCCTGGGCGGCGGCCTGCGCGGCCTCGTTCGCCTGCACCTGGCCGACGACCTTGCCGATCGCCCCGGCCAGTTCGCCCCGGCGTCCGCATGCAGGGTCCGGGGCCGGTTCCGGCCCTGCGGGGTCGGCGCCGAGCGCCTGGCACCACGCCTCGGCGTGTTCCAGCATCGCCTGCCCGTCCTCGTCCCCGGTGCCGTGGGCGGCCGTCCAGATCCGGGTGAGGGCTTTCAGCAGGTCCTCGCCGAGGATGGCGGTGACGGTCTGTTCCAGGGGGTCGGTCTCGTCCGGGTCGAGGATTCCGGCGTCCCGGCGGGCGAGGATCAAACCGGCCGCCGAGGCCGCCTGCCACCGATCGGTGGGGGTCTGGCTGGTGAAGTCCCCAAGGACCAGGGTGTGTACGGCGGATCGCAGGAAACGGCGGTCTCCGGGGCGGCGGTGAAGGTGGGCGTGTTCGGCGCGGGATTCCTCCAGCAGGGCCGCCGCCGCATCCAGGGCTGTGCCGCGCAGCGGGGGCGGGGTGGTCCAGCGGCTGTGCGCGGCGTGCGCAGCCTCGTGGGTGAAGGCGCCCCAGGCGACCGGGTAGTTCTCCTCGTCGCCCACCCGGCTGGGGTCAATGGCGGCCGGGTTCAGCGGGGCGAAGAGCGCCCGGTCGATCTCCAGGGCGGCCAGAGTCGGGAAGAAGGCGGCAGGTGCCCCGGAGCGGGTCTGCTCCTCGCAGGTGACGAGCACATCCTCGCGCCCGGCGAGTTCGGGCAGCCGCTCACCGAGGGCGGCGGCGATGCGCAGCCACTGCCCGGCCTGCGGTCCCGGGGGCAGTGTGTAGGCGGGGCCGCCGTCGTCCTCCCAGCGGGCGGCGGCCCATTCGGTCTCACTCAGGGCGGGCGGGGTGTGCTGGACGTGGGCCTGGGTGTGCACGGGCATGGCAGGTCGCTCCCTTCCAGGGGCGGAGGTGGGGGTCGGCCGAGGGCCGGAGGTGAGGTGGGACGGGGTCAGAGTTGGCGGCCCAGGGCCAGGGCGCTCACCGGGTGGCCGATCGCCTTGGTGACGATCTCGGCGACCGTGTCGCGGTCCTCCAGCGGGGCAACGCCGACCAGGTTGGCGAAGGCGGCCTGGGTGCCCAGCACATCGGCGATCTTCTGAAAGGCGATCAGTTCCCGTAGCTGCGGCGCCCATCCCACCTCTCCGGCCTGCTGGCTGGTGGCGAGGTGGCGGGCGATCCGCACCGCCGTCCGGTTGATCTTCAAGGCGGCGGCCAGGTCGTAGTCCGAGCCGACCTGGACCTGCACGCTGAACCGGCTCGAAAGGGCCTCGGTGAGCACCGCCCCGTGGACGCCGGGGTTGTGTCCGGCGATCACGTAGAAGCCGTCGGCGGCGGTGATCGTCTCGCCCTTGTGCGCCTTGACCTGGATCTGCCTGCGCCCGTCCATCGCCGGATACAGGGCGGCCAGCACTTTCGGGGAGATCAAGGTGGCGTCGTCCAGCAGCAGGGCACGGCCCTCCTGCATGGCCGTCACGAGCGGGCCGTAGATGAACTCGTAGCCGCCGTGCTCGTCCTGGGTGTACTCGCCGACCAAGTCGCCGACCGTGGTGTCACCGTCTCCGGCCACCGTGATCAGGTCCGGGAAGGCCGCCTCGATCAGCGAGGTCTTGCCCGTGCCGGGCGGTCCGTACAACAGCACCGCCACCTGCGCCTCCCGTAGCCTGCGCAGCGCCTCGATGTCCGGCAGCTGCGCCAGCGCCCTGGGGTGATACTGCTGCCCGTTGGGGCGGGTGACCGGTCCCGGCCGCCCGCTCGGCGGCGGGGCCGCAGGCGTCGGGGGCGGGGCCTGGCGCGGCACCGGTGGCGTGGGGCCCGCGCCGGGCGGAGGCGGTACGGCGTGCTGCGCTGCGGCGGCGGTCGTCGAAGTCGCCCGGTACATACGCGGTTTGGAGCCGCCCCGTTCCGCCTCGCCCCGGCATACCAGCGTCTCGCAGGCGTTGCCGACCGCCCCGCCCGAGTGCCCCAGCATTCGCGCCAGTTCCGTGACGCTGAACTGAGTTCCCGGGTTCGCGGCCAGGATCTGCGCGATCCGGGCCCGCAGCTCACCAGGGCGCGCCTTGCCGCCTGTCACGGGCGGTGAACTGGGCGGCGCCGCCGGGGAGTTCGGCGTGGCGGGGGCGGATGGCTGCGGGACAGGGGCGGGAGGCGGGGACGAGGGTGTGGCGGTGCTTGTCATCGCGGACTTCCTTTCACCGGTTAACCGGGGCGGCCATATCTCAATTCGGAAATCGGCCCGCTTTTTGAGCGCACTCCACCCGTCATCCGTTTTCGGGCGGACCCCATTGGCGGGATTTCCATTCCCGGCCTTTCCGGGAACAATTCAAATATAGCTCGACTCGCACCCCACCTGAAGCCGCATTCCGGCTTGATAATGCTGGAATTCTCGCGAATTCACGACGAGAATTCAGGGGAATTGTGGAATGCGCGACGCCTTGCGTCGTGCGTCGCCGCCTGCACGACCGATCCCCAGGCACCCGAACCCGCCGGCAACCCGGCAATTCGAGTGCGTGCGCGAAGGTGCGACCTCGGGCGCGGTGGCACCCTCGGCTACGCCTGGGCGCTGCCGCGCCGGGCAGGCGTAGGGGGCTGAGGGTCCCTCAACCAGGGCTGTACAGGGCTGTATGGAAGCCGAATTGGTGAAATGGAAGATTTACACAGGAGGAGTGGGCGGTAGGCGGACACGGGCATCCGCAAGGGATTTCGCGGGGCCGGGCAGCGGCTGTTAGTAGATCGGGATGCGTTGCTGCACCGATATACAGTCGCCCTCGGCCGCCGGTGGCTCGCAGGGCCCCTGGCCTGCGCTTGCAGCCCGGGCGGGGGTGTCGTATCCAAGCGCGAGCCCGGAAGCGACGGCGGATACGACACCGGATGCGACGGGGCAAACGCCATTGGATCACCCCTCGAGCAATGAGGCGCGCAGGGCCGGTGAACTGCGGCTCTACCGCGTCTGGCGGGAGTGGGTCCGAGGTGCGATGAGGGCCTGGGTGGCCGGCTCGGGTTCGAGGCCGAGGTCGGCGAGGTGCCGCTTCAGGCGGGTGTAGGTGTGCCGGGCGGCATCGTGGCGTCCGGCGGTCTGGTAGAGGCGGATGCTGTGCTGGGCCAGCCGTTCGTGGTCGGGATGGATGGTGCTCACGTGCTCCAGCAGCATCACGACGGCGTCCCGCTCGCGTGGCGCGGCGCTGGCGTCCTCCGCCTACCTCGAGTACGTCACCGAGGAGGAGCCGCTCGGCACGGGCGGCGCGATCCGCA
>NZ_JBSFMS010000076.1:0-33208 GCF_053599675.1 Streptomyces sp. NPDC000880
GTCCGGGGGTGCCCCCACCGCCTTGCGATGCGTCCCCCAGGCCCGAAGGGCCTGGGGAGAGCCCATGCATCTGACGCCGCGGGCTGATCCTCGAAGATCGCCCGGACAGGGCCTAAGCCCGCTCGCTCAAGCCTTCTTGGACTCGGCGTAGTTGACCAGGAAGAGCGCCTCCGCCACGGAGAGCCGCTCCAGCTCCTCGGGCGAGACGGACTCGTTCACCGCGTGGATCTGCGCCTCCGGCTCGCTCAGGCCGATCAGCAGGATCTCCGCATCGGGGTAGAGCGCGGCGAGCGTATTGCAGAGCGGAATCGAGCCGCCCATGCCGGAGGCCTGCATCTCCTCTCCCGGGTACGCGACGCGCATCGCCTCGGCCATCGAGGTGTACGCGGGGCTGGTGACGTCCGCGTGGAACGCCTGCCCCTGACCCACCTGCTCCATCGACACCCGCGCGTTCCACGGCGTGTGCTTCTCGATGTGCGCGAACAGCAGCTCCGTCGCCTCGGCGGCGTCCTGGCCGGGCGGCACCCGCAGGCTGATCTGGGCCCGGGCGCTCGCCGGGATGGAGGGGGTCGCGCCGGCCACCGGGTGGCAGTCGATGCCGATCACGGTGACGGCGGGACGCGCCCAGATACGGTCGGCGACCGTGCCGTTGCCGGTCAGGCCGACACCGTCGAGAACCTTGGCGTCCTTGCGGAACTCGCCCTCGGGGTACTGCAGTCCGTCCCACTGCGCCTGTGCCGGCAGTCCGTCGATCACGGTCGAGCCGTCCTCGGCACGCAGCGAGTCCAGTACGCGGATGAGCGCGGCCAGCGCGTCGGGCGCGGCGCCACCGAACTGGCCCGAGTGTAGATTGCCCTCAAGGGTGTCGATCTGGACGCGGATCATCGTCATGCCGCGCAGTGTCGCCGTCACGGTCGGCAGACCCACCCGGAAGTTCCCGGTGTCGCCGATCACGATGGCATCGGCCGTCAGCAGCTCCGGGTGCGCCTCGGCGTACTGCTCCAGACCGCCCGTGCCCTGCTCCTCCGAGCCCTCCACGATCACCTTCACGGTGACCGGAATGCCGTCGTTCGCCTTGAGGGCGCGCAGCGCGAGCAGATGCATGATGAAGCCGCCCTTGCAGTCGGCGGCACCACGCCCGTACCAGCGGCCGTCCCGCTCGGTCAGCTCGAACGGCGGGGTCACCCACGCGGACTCGTCCAGCTTCGGCTGCACGTCGTAGTGCGCGTACAGCAGCACCGTCGGCGCACCCTCAGGGCCGGGCAGCAGCCCGTACACCGACTGCGAACCGTCGGGGGTGTCGAGCAGCGCGACGTCCTGGAATCCCTCGGTGCGCAGCGCACCGGCCACCCAGTTCGCGGCGGCCTCGCACTCACTGCGCGGAGCCACGGCCTCATCCGCCACCGATTGGAAGGCCACCAGCTCGGTCAGCTCCGCCTTGGCGCGGGGCATCAGTGAGGCGATGGTCTCGGCGACCGGATTCGAGGTCATGGGCACGCTCCTTGTGGGTGCGACGTTGTGCGATGTGTGTACGGCGAATGTGTGGTTGATCCTCCCACGGGCAGGAAATGACCGCGCCGTAGGATGCCGTCGAGACCATGGTCACGCATCGGATCGGGAGCACAAGCAGATCGTGAGCAGCGAGAACGCAGACGCCGTAGGAGAGCACGGCGAGCCGGTGTGGGATGTCGTCGTGGTTGGCGGAGGGCCTGCCGGGGCCTCGGCGGCCTATGCGGCGGCAGTCGCCGGCCGTCAGGTGCTCCTGCTGGAGAAGGCCGAGCTGCCCCGCTACAAAACCTGCGGCGGAGGGATCATCGGTCCCTCGCGCGACAGCCTGCCGCCCGGCTTCGAGCTGCCGCTGCTGGACAGGGTGCACGCCGTCACCTTCTCGCTGAACGGCAGGCTGACGCGTACGCGCCGCTCCAAGCGGATGCTCTTCGGCCTCATCAACCGCCCGGAGTTCGACGCCGGCCTGGTCGAGCATGCACAGAAGGCGGGCGCCGTGCTGCGTACGGGCGCGACGGTCTCCCGGGTCGAGCAGCACGGACCCGCCGTGCCGGACCGGCGCACGGTCGCCGTGATGCTGGCGGACGGCGAGACGGTGCTCGCGCGTGCGGTCGTCGGCGCGGACGGCAGTGCCAGCCGGATAGGGGCGCATGTCGGGGTGAAGCTCGACCAGGTGGACCTCGGTCTGGAGGCGGAGATTCCGGTGCCGGCGACGGTGGCCGAGGACTGGGCGGGGCGGGTGCTCATCGACTGGGGCCCCATGCCTGGGAGTTACGGCTGGGTGTTCCCCAAGGGGCGGACGCTCACCGTCGGGGTGATCTCTGCCCGTGGCGAGGGCGCGGCGACCAAGCGGTATCTGGAGGACTTCATCGCGCGGCTCGGGCTCGCCGGCTTCGAGCCGGCGATCTCCTCGGGGCATCTGACCCGGTGTCGCAGCGACGACTCGCCGTTGTCGCGCGGGCGGGTGCTGGTCTGCGGTGACGCGGCCGGGCTCCTTGAGCCGTGGACCCGGGAGGGTATCTCCTTCGCGCTGCGGTCGGGGCGGCTCGCGGGGGAGTGGGCGGTACGGATCTCGGAGTCCCATGACGCAGTGGACGCCCGTCGCCAGGCGCTGAACTACGCGTTCGCGATCAAGGCGGGACTGGGTGTGGAGATGGGGGTCGGGCGGCGGATGCTCGCCCTCTTCGAGCGCCGCCCGGGGCTGCTGCATGCGGCGATCACCGGCTTCAGGTCCGTATGGAAGGCGTTCGCGGACATCACGCGCGGATCGACGACGCTGGCCGGGATTGTGCGTACGAGTGCGGTGGCGCGGCGGGCGCTGGAAGCGATGGACCGGCGCGCCTAGCCGAGCGGGGCGCCGGCGCCATGGCCGCCGCCTGCGCGGTGCACACGGGCTCCGCGGCCTGCTCGGGCTGCTCGGCTCACTTGGTCACGGTGATCCGGAAGACGGGGTGCTTGTGCGCCGCGGCGAGCAGCTCCTCGTCCGTGGACTTGGCGTTGATCTCCCCGAAGAAGCGGCCGACCTCCCAGCCCCAGCGCTCGAGGTAGGTGCGCAGCAAGCCGGGCTTCTCCTCGTCGGGCAGCTCCACCGCGGAGAACTGCTGGGTCTTGCGCCCGACTTGGAGCTTGCCGCCGCCCGCGGCACGCAGATTGCGCACCCATTGGGAGTGGCCGCGCGCCGAGATCAGGTACGGGCCGCCCTCGTAGGGGAGCGGGTTGACCGGGATGCGCCGCCACTCGCCGCTGGTGCGGCCGCGTACGGAGAGCTCAGCGGTGCCCATCAGGCTGATGCCGCGGCGGGCGAGCCAGCCGATGGTGCCATTGACGATGTTGTCGAACCGGCCGGGCTTGATGTAGTGCGCCTGCGACATGGCTGTCTCCTGGCGGGAGGTCTGGCGTCCATTACGAGAGCACTGCTCTCGCTCAAGAGCATTGTGTACTCGACGGGCATTCAAATGCAAGAGCAGTGCTCTCGTTATTGGTCAGTGCTCCGAAACGTGAAAGACTGCCCCCTATGAGCACCATCCGAGGGGCCAGGGAGCGGGCCCGGATCGAAGTGACCGCCGCCATCAAGAACGAGGCGCGCACACAGCTCGCGCAGGAGGGCGCCGCCAAGCTCTCGCTGCGCGCCGTCGCCCGCGAACTGGGCATGGTCTCCTCCGCCCTCTATCGCTACTTCCCGAGCCGCGACGATCTCCTGACCGCCCTGATCATCGACGCGTACGACGCCGTCGGCACCGCCGCCGAGTCGGCCCTCGCGGCAGTCCCCGACCGGCACGACCACCTCGCCCGCTGGAGCGCACTCTGCTCCGCCGTACGCGGCTGGGCCCTCGCGCACCCCCACGAGTACGGGCTGATCTACGGCTCCCCGGTCCCCGGCTATCAAGCCCCGCAGGACACCGTCGGCCCTGCCTCCCGCGCCGGACTCGCGCTCATCTCGATCGTCCGCGACGCCCATCGCGCGGACGGCATCGCACTTCCCCCCCTCGCGCCCCGGCTGCGGCCCGAGGCGGAGCGACTGGCCGCCGACCTGGCCCCGGATCTGCCGCCGGCCGTCGCCGTGGCCCTGGTCGCCGTGTGGTCCGAGATCTTCGGGCTGATCTCCTTCGAGGTCTTCGGCCAGTTCCACCGCGTCGTCGAGGACCGTGAGGCCTTCTTCGCGCATGCCGCCGACCGCCTCGCGCACGAGGTTGGACTGCGGCCCCGTCAGGTCGCCGGTGCACCCAGAGGCAGCAGCGCGGGAGCCTGACGCGGCGCCGCTGGCGCAGGCGTGTGCAGCGCCCGTACTCCACTGGGAGTACGTGTGGTCGCCACGCCTGGCTGACGCCCGCGCGCCCGGGCCCGGTCTAGCGTGGCCGTTATGGAAGAGCAGCGCACCGGCATGCGCGGTGGCCCCCCGTGGGCACGGGGCCGACCACCGCGCATGGGTCATTGGGAGGCACGGCGGAACCCCGCCGCACTGCCCTGGCCATCCACTCTCGCCGTGGCCGTGGTCGTCATGGTGGGGTCGGGGTTCGCGGCGCACGCTCAGCCGGATCGCGAGCCGCTCGACGCCTTCGCGCGGGTACTGCTCCTGGCGGGCCCCGCCCTGCTTCTGCTGCGCCACCGGTGGCCGGTCGTCTCCGTTTTCGGCGTCTCGGCGGTGGTGCTCATCTACTTCGGTGCGGGCTATCCCTACGGGCCGGTCCTCTTCATCCTCGCCGTGGCCGCTTTCGCGGCCGTTGCCTCCGGGCACCGGCGCGCTGCCTGGTGGGCCATCGGCGGTTTCTGGGTGGGGCATGTGCTGATCGGGCACTGGCTCTACCAATATCTGCCACCTCAGAAGGACGACGCCACGCCCTGGGGGCAGGACCTGTTCATCGCCGCATGGGCCGTGGCGATCCTCGCGGCCTCTGAACTCGTACGCGTACGACGTGAGGTCTGGGCCCGTGAGCGCGAGGAGCGCGCCGCCGCCGAGAAGCGTCGCGCCGACGAGGAGCGGCTGCGGATCGCGCGCGAACTGCACGACGTCCTCGCGCACTCCATCTCGGTCATCAACGTCCAGGCGGGCGTCGGCCTCGCGCTCCTCGACACGAACCCCGAGCAGGCCCGGACGGCGCTCACCACCATCAAGGCGGCGAGCAAGGAGGCGCTGGGCGAGGTGCGCCAGGTGCTCGACACGCTGCGTACGCCCGGAGACGCCCCGCGCGCGCCCGCGCCCGGTCTCGACAGGCTGCCCGAACTCGTCGAACAGGCCGCGAGCGCCGGACTGAACGTCGAGGTTGTGACGGAGGGCGAGCGCGCGGTGCTGTCGCCCGGCACCGACCTCGCCGTCTTCCGGATCGTCCAGGAGGCCCTGACCAACGTCGTACGGCACTCGGGATCGCGCACCGCGCGGGTGCGGATCGCGTACGCCCCCGGGCGGCTCGGTCTGCGGATCGACGACGAAGGCCCGGCCACGGGATCGGACGCGGGCGGCAGCGGCAACGGCCTTGTCGGAATGCGGGAGCGGGCCGCCGCGCTCGGTGGCACGATCGAGGCCGGTCCACGGCCGGACGGCGGCTTCCGGGTGTGGGCCGACCTCCCTGTGCAGCCTAAGGAGACGACGTGATCCGCGTACTGCTCGCCGACGATCAGCTGCTGGTCAGGGCAGGGTTCAGGGCGCTCCTCGACGCCCAGCAGGACATCGAGGTGGCGGGCGAGGCCGCCGACGGTGAGGAGGCGGTGCGGCTGGTGGGCGAACTGCGCCCCGACGTCGTGCTGATGGACATTCGGATGCCGCTGATGGACGGCCTCGCCGCCACCCGCCGGATCACCGGGGAGGAGCGGCTGGACGGCGTGAAGGTGGTCATGCTCACCACCTTCGAGCTCGATGAGTATGTCTTCGAGGCGATCCGCTCCGGCGCGTCGGGCTTCCTGGTGAAGGACACCGAACCGGAGGAACTGCTGCGTGCGGTACGGGCGGTGGTGGAGGGGGACGCGCTGCTGTCCCCCGGCGTGACGCGCCGGCTGATCGCGGAGTTCGCGGTCCGCTCCAAGGCGCCCGCGGACGCCGAGCGCCTCGGTGAGCTCACCGAACGGGAGCGCGAGGTGATGGCACTGGTCGGCATCGGCCTGACCAACGAGGAGATCGCCCGCCGACTGGTCGTCAGCCCGCTCACCGCCAAGACCCATGTGAGCCGCACCATGGTGAAGCTCGGCGCCCGCGACAGGGCCCAACTGGTCGTGCTGGCCTACGAGTCGGGGTTGGTGCGGCCCGGCTGGCTGGGCTGACCGGGCTTGATCGGCCGACAGGGCCTGGGAAAGCGCCACAGCACGGTCACGACGCGCAGTACGAAGACGACCATGGCAGCCACGGTGGCGCCGATGAGCAGCCCGCGCTCGGCGGCGTGCATGGGGATCACCGTCATCGGTGCAGCGATCGCCAAGAACGTCAGCCCCGCGACCAGGAACCCGCTGACGAGTGCGTAGCCGGTCTCGACCGTGATCGCGTCCCGTTCCGCCTGTGTACGTCCGCCCATGACCGAAGTGTCACAGGGGCGGCGGCCGACGGGCAAGGAGTCCCGCCCCCCTCCTGAGCGTGGCGTCGGTCAGTCGCCGACCGTCGCCCGCTCGGGCTCGGGATCCGGTACGGACTTCGCGACCAGGACAGTCTCCTGGCGACCAGGTCCGCGCCGGACGCGCAGTCCCGTCAGCGTCCCCGGAACGGCCATCCTAGTTTGTTTAGGTGCGGCACAAACTCGCCATAGGGGCCCGAAGCCGATCCGTCCAAGGCGGCTGCTCAGCCCCCGGATCATGGGAGACTCGCCTTCATGAACGGCAAGGCGACGACCACCAAGGCAAGGCTGGAGAGGGGCCGCGGCGTGCTCGGCCCGGCGCTGGAACTGGTTCATACGGGCCGGGCGCCCACCCGCGCCACGCTCACCGCCGAACTCGGCGTCACCCGCGCCACCGCCGGGGCGGTGGCCGCGGAACTCGAAGCGCTCGGTCTCATCCGGGTCGACTCCCGACCCGGCGCCGCCGCCGGGTCCCAGGGCCGCCCCTCGCACCGGCTCTCCGTCGACGACACGGGCCCAGTCGTCCTCGCCGCCCAAGTGCACGCCGACGGATTCCGCGCCGCGCTGGTCGGACTCGGCGGCCGTACCGTCGCCACCGCCCCCGGTTGCGTCACCGTCTCCGCCGACCCCGCCCAGGTACTCGGCGAGGTCGTCGACGCGGGCGCGGCCCTGCTGCGCGAGAGCGGGCGACGGTGCGTCGGCGCGGGCCTCGCCGTGCCCTCCGCGGTCGCCGAGCCGGACGGCACCGCCCTCAATCCGCTGCACCTCGCCTGGCCCGCAGGCGCCCCCGTCCGGGACATCTTCGCCGAGCGGGTACGCGCGGCGGGCATCCAGGGCCCGGCCTTCACCGGGAACGATGTCAACCTCGCGGCGCTCGCCGAGCACCGGCACGGCGCGGGCCGCGGCGCCCAGCATCTGCTCTGCGTCGCCACCGGTCACCGGGGCGTCGGCGGCGCGCTCGTCCTCGACGGCCGTCTGCACACCGGCAGTTCGGGCCTTGCCCTCGAGGTCGGCCATCTCACCGTCAACCCCGAGGGCCGCCCCTGCCACTGCGGCAGCCGCGGCTGCCTCGACGTCGAGGCCGACCCGCTCGCCTTCCTGGCCGCCGCGGGCCGCGCCCCGGGCCCCGAGGTCTCACTGCTGCAGCAGTCCCGGCAGTTGCTGCGTACGGAGTACGACGACCCGGCCGTACGGAACGCGGGCGAGGAGCTCATCGACCGCCTCGGCCTCGGGCTCGCCGGCCTGGTCAACATCCTCAACCCCGACCGGATCATCCTCGGCGGGCTGCACCGCGAGCTCCTCGACGCCGACCCCGAGCGGCTGCGCGCCGTGGTCGCCGACCGCAGTCTGTGGGGCCGCAGCGGCGGAGTGCCGATCCTGGTCTGCACGCTGGACCACAACAGCCTGGTGGGGGCGGCGGAGTTGGCGTGGCAGCCGGTCCTGGACGACCCGCTGGGCGCGCTCGGCTGACGGGGGACGACACCCGTCCGGGGGCACGATGGACGCTTCGGGGCGCACTTTCGGGTAGGCGACGACCTATGACCCAGAAGCCTTCCGGTGCGGAGCACCATGCGCACCGGCTCCAGAACCTGCACGGCAGGATTCTTGCGTCACCCCTCGGGCTCGCCTGGAACCGCGGCCGCGAGATGGAACTGATGCACCGCGCGATGGGCTTCGCAGCACTCGGCTTCCTGACGCTTGTCCCGCTCCTGATCGTCGTCGCGGCGGCCGACCCGGCGAGCGGACAGGGCTTCGCCCGCTGGCTGGGCCAGGCGCTGGGGGTCTCGGAGGCCTCCCAGGACGAGGTCGAGCGGCTGTTCGGCGTGCCGGGGCAGGCGCTGCAGCGCACGACCGCGTTCGGTCTCGCCGCGCTCACCGTCTTCGGTCTGACCTTCGGCTCGGCGGTGCAGACCGGCTACGAGAAGGTCTGGGACCTGCCGACGGCCCGCTGGCACACCATGTGGCGGCATGTCGTCTGGCTGGCCCTGCTCGTCTTCTCCCTGGTGCTCTTCGCCAGCACGCCCGTGCCCACCGACGCTCCATGGGAGACTGCCCTCGGCGCCCTGGCCGATCTCATCGGCACCTTCATCTTCTTCTGGCTGTCCCAGCGAGTGCTGCTCGGCGGCCGGGTCCGCTGGCTGGCCCTGCTGCCGGGGGCGGTGGCGACGGCCGTGGGCATGCTCGGCCTGCGGGTCTTCTCGCAGCTCGTCTTCTCACCGCTGATCGCGTCGACCGCTGTCACCTACGGCCCGTTCGGGACCGTGCTGGTCATTCAGTCCTGGCTCGTGGGCGTCGGCGTGGTCGTCTACGGCGGGGCGCTCGTGGGACGCCTCATCCACGAAGGACGCGTGCGGCGCCGACTGGGACGCGAGCCGGAAGGCGCTCCCTAGGCCCAGCAGACGTCGAGGGCGCGGGGCGGGATTCCGGTACGACCGCGACAGCTGAGCGAGCGCCTCGGGCCTGCGGACGGCGCGGACCATCGGCACGGGCTCACCACCGCCGCCCGCGGGGGAGCCCGTCCCGCTGCGGCGCCGAGAGGTGGAGCACCTCGTAGCGCTCGCCGGTCGCCTCGGGCGTTTCGTACTCCCAGAGCGTGAAGTACAGCAGTTCCCAGTGGCGGGGATCGACGGCGAGGCACACCACGCCGTCCAGCCGCGCCAGGCGCCGCGTCTCCCGTACGGCCTCCTCGATCACGGGGGCGAGCGGAGCAGGCTGCGGAATCCGCTGCTTGCGCCGCACGGCGGTGCGTGGCGCGGCGGCGGCCGCAGGCCCCTCCTCGTACTCGAGCCCGGTCCAGTGCTGCACCTCGGGCCGCCCGAAGTCATCGATGATGCCCTTGATCCCCATGTCGTAGTCGGCGGGCAAGGTGATCTCGTACTGCATGGCATGCATCAGGCGCTCCCGGTCGTACGCAGCAGGGTGAGCAGCCCCCGGACGCCCGCGTCGAACGGGGCCGGCGAGCCGGACGCGCGAGCCAGCACATAGCCGCCCTGCACGGTCGCGACGATCGTCGCCGCGATCTCCGCGGGCACCAGCGCGGTGCTCAACTCGCCCCGCTCCCGGCCCTCCTGGACGATGGCGGCGAGCCGGCCGCGCAGCCAGTCCAGCGTCTCATCGACCGGGGCGCGCAACTCGTCGCTCGCGATGACGTCCGGGTCCATCGTCAGGCGTCCCACCGGGCAGCCGCGCAGCACATCGCGCTCCCGCAGCAGATACGCGCTGATCCGCTCGTACGCGGTCCCCTCGCCGCTCAGTGCCGCCTCCGCGGTGGCCCGCGTCTCGTCCGCCGTACGCCGGATCGCCGCCAGCGCCAGATCGGGCTTGCCTGCGAAGTGGTGGTACATGCTGCCCTGGCCGGCCCCGGCCTGCTGCTGGATCGCCTTGGGGCTGGTGCCCACGTAGCCGCGCTCCCACAGCAGCTCGCGGGTGGCCTCGATCAGCCGCTCGGGAGTGCTCATGAACAGACTGTACATACTAGTAGGTACAGAATCCAGGGCGGCAGGGAGCAGCCACGAAAGCCCTGAATACTCCCCGGGCGGTATGCGCAGTGCCGCTGGCCGTACGACGACTTCGACCACCTCCCGGCGGGAGCCTCAAAGGCGACGAGGAACCCACGCACCACCATCGACACCGAGGAGCTGAACCGAGATGAACACCCTGGCGTATGCAGACGGGCCAGGCCCGTGGATTCTCTTCTTCCCGCTGATCTGGGCGGCCGTCGTTGTCGGCGTCGTCACCGTTCTGCGCCGCACCGGCGTGTGGCGCGGCCGCCGCGGCCCCTGGCAGGGACCCCGCTCGACGCAGAGGCCTGGCTCGACGCACGGCGAGAACTCGCCGATCGCGCTGCTCGGCCGCCGCTTCGCCGCCGGTGAGATCGACGAGGACGAGTACTGGCGGCGGCTGTCCGTCCTGGACGAGCAGTTCGGCCGTACGGGCAAGGACGGTGCGGTATGACCGCCACCGCCACCCGGACCCGCACCGCAGCCCGGGTCGTCGACGCCGTGAAGATCTACGGCAAGGGTGATACCGAAGTGAGGGCCCTGGACGGGGTGAGCGTCGACTTCCCGGTCGGCCGCTTCACCGCGATCATGGGGCCCTCGGGTTCCGGCAAGTCGACGCTCATGCACTGCGCCGCAGGGCTCGACACCCTCACCTCGGGCTCCGCCCTCATTGGCGACACCGACCTCAGCGCCCTCGACGACCGCAGGCTCACCCTGCTGCGGCGCGAGCGCATCGGCTTCGTCTTCCAGGCGTTCAACCTCATCCCCACCCTCACCGTCGCCGAGAACATCACGCTCCCCATGGACCTGGCGGGGGAGGGGGCCGACCAGGAGTGGCTCGACGCCCTCGTCGACACCGTCGGACTGCGCGACCGGCTGCACCACCGGCCCAGCGAGCTCTCCGGCGGCCAGCAGCAGAGGGTCGCCGTGGCCCGCGCCTTCGCCGGCCGGCCGGACGTCGTCTTCGCCGACGAGCCCACCGGCAACCTCGACTCCCGCTCGGGCGAAGAGGTGCTGCGGCTGCTCGGCCGGGCAGTGCGCCAGACGGACCGCACCGTCGTCATGGTCACCCACGACCCGGTCGCCGCCGCCCACGCCGACGAGGTCCTCTTCCTCGCCGACGGGCGGCTCGTCGACCGGATGGAGGCGCCGACCGCCGATCGCGTCCTCGACCGGCTGAAAGCCTTCGACGCCAAAGGGGCGACCACATGAGCGGCAGCCGTGCCTCACTGCGCATCAGCCTCAACTCGCTGCGCGCCCACAAACGGCGCTTCGCCGGGACCTTCACCGCCGTACTGCTCGGCGTCGCCTTCCTGGCGGGCACCCTCGTCATGGGCGACACGCTGCGCGGCAGCTTCGACACGATGTTCGCCGGCGCCAACGGCGGCACCGACGCCGTCGTCCGCAGCGCCAACGTCGTCACCGTCTCCGGCGAGAGCCAGGGAACCCGGCAGCCCGTGCGCACGGATCTCGTCTCGAAGATCGAGAAGACGCCCGGCGTCGCGGCCGCCGTGCCCAGCATCCAGGGCGCCGGACAGTTGGTCGGCGCGGACGGCAAGCCCATCGGCGGGCAGGGCCCGCCCACCGTCGCCGGCAACTGGATCGACGACCCGAAGCTCAACCCGTACCAGCTCGCCGAGGGACGTACCCCGGCCAGGAGCGGTGAGGTCGTCGTCAACCGCGGTGCCGCCGACAAGGGCGGGCTGACGATCGGCGACCGCACCGTGCTCCGCACCCCCGACCCGGTGCAGGTCACCGTCGTCGGCCTGGCCACCTTCGGCGGCGAGGACGGCATGGCCCAGGTCACCTACACCGGGATGACCCAGGCCGACGCCGAGAAGTACCTCACCCCGAAGCCGGGCGAGGCGGCGTCCATCCAGGTGCGGGCCGGACCCGGCATCAGCCAGCAGGAACTCGTGGACGCGCTGACGCCCGTACTCCCCAAGGGGGTCGAGGCGATCACCGGACAGGAGTCCACCGAAGAGAACCAGGACATGATCTCCGGTCAGTTCCTGGATCTGTTCACCACCCTGCTACTGGTCCCGCGGTAGGCCTCGGCAAGGGCGTTGCGGAGGTCGACGGCGCGGGACGCCGGCTCACCGTCACCGACCCGGTCGCGCTCGGCAAGGCCTTCGACCTCGGCACGGTGCGGGGCTCGCTCGACAGGCTCGGCACGACCGGCATGGCCGTGGCGGACACCGAGGCGGACAAGCGGGGCTGGAAGACCGGCTCCACCGCCGAACTCGCCTTCACCGACGGCAAGAAGCAGACCTTCACGGTCCGCGCGGTCTTCGAGCAGTCGGAGCTGGCGGGCGACTACGTCATCACCCGCGAGGCCTGGGCCCCCGCACCGGGGACAGGACTCCGACACCCTGATCGCCGTCAGCTTCAAAGACGGGGTGTCCACCGCCGACGGCACTGCGGCGGTGGAAAAGACCGCGGCGGCGTACGGCAATCCCGAGGTGCAGACCCGCGACGAGTACGCACAGACCGCGGCCGGAGCCATCGACATGATCCTCACCCTGGTCTACGCCCTGCTCGCGCTCGCCGTGGTGATCGCGCTGCTCGGCATCGCCAACACCCTCACCCTCGCGATCCACGAACGCACCAGGGAACTGGGCCTGTTGCGTGCCGTCGGACAGACCAGAAGCCAGCTGCGCGCCATGGTGCGCTACGAGTCGGTGCTGGTCGCCGCGTTCGGCACGGCAGGCGGCCTGGCGCTCGGCGGACTGCTCGGCTGGGTGCTCGTCAAGGCGTCCGAGGGTGCAGGCGACACCGCCTTCACGTTCGCCCTACCGCCGGTGCAGCTCCTGGTGGTCGCGCTGGTCGGTCTGTTGGCCGGAGCGGTCGCGGGCTGGCGGCCCGCGCGCCGCGCCGCCCGCCTGGACGTACTGCGCGCCATCGCCACCGAATAGTGCAGCTGAAAATCCAGCCCGCCCGGCGATTGAGGGCGGGGTCTGGGCTGGAGCCCCGGTCAGTGGACCCCGGTCAGCGCGCGATGGTTGACCGCACGGTGGCGTGTTCGCGCAAGGGGCCGTCGGTCGTCGCCCCGTACACCACCGGATACGGCGGCAGCGCCACGGGCGACGGCGCCGAGAGCGTGAACCAGACGCTCTTCCCGGTGTCGCCCTGGGGCCGTACGCCCCAGCTCTCGCTCACCGCCGCTATCAGCGCGAGCCCGCGGCCGGAGGTGGCGAAGTGGTCGGAGTCCTCGACGGTCGGGATACGTGGGTCGTGGTCATGAACCGAGACCGTGAGCCGGTCGAGCAGCAGCTCGATCTCCACGGTGCACATCTTGTCCGGCTCGGCGTGCCGGTGGACATTGGTCAGCAACTCTGTGACGCCGAGCGCCGCCTGGTCGATCAAGGGATCGAGATGCCAGTAGCGCAATTGCGCCGAGATGATTCTGCGGACCTGACCGATCCGCGACGGCAGGGCCTGGAGCTCCACCGTGCAGTGCCTGCTTGGCTGGCTGATCACGGCTGCGACTCCCCGAATGAGGTCCGGAAGACGAAGGATCGGATCCAGCAGTTGGCCGGCTGCTGATTTGTCCGGCGGGCTGGATCACAGCGTGACCGCCGGTGCACCCTGAGTGATATGAAACCAGCGTGAACCACTGAGAACGGTCACGCAACTCGCAGCACCCGGGCGGTTACTCTCAGCTCTTGGTGCCGCCTGCGCCGCGCACCGCCTCCAGGAAGCGCCCGGCGAGCGCCCGGCCCTCAGGCATGCGGCTGCGCTGTCCCATCGTGAGCCGGTACCTCTTGCCGTTGACCGTCGCCACCGTGCTCGCCTCATCGGCGAACCAGGGCTTGCCGGCCCTGACCCCGCGGACAGGAGCACTCTCGATCACCCGGCCGTAGCTGGTGAGCAGCGCCAGCCTGCCGTCCTTGATCCGCACTTGTCCGGCCTTCGTCAGCGAGCGCGGCCACCGCTCGATCCGTACGCCCGTAGCGCTGAATTCGGGCTCTGCCATCCCCATGGACTCCCCGCCCCCTTCGCACCGTTTCCTGCTGGCAAGTCTGCACAACTCCGGGCGTGCGCACCAGTACGTGTGGAAGGGGCCCGGGCAAGTCCAGCCCTGCAGGTGACCCCTATGGATGCCCAAAGTAATCGTTTGTGCAGGTCGGGGGCTTACTGTGGCGTGTGGGGACCTGAGTCGACGGGACGAGGAACGGCGCGCATGAGCACGAGTGAGAAGCCAGTGACGGGCGGGGCGATGCCGACCGTCGATGTGGACCGCAGCGATCCGGAGTACCGAGCCTGGCTGAAGGAGGCGGTGCGCAAGGTCCAGGCCGACGCCAACCGCTCGGCCGACACCCACCTGCTGCGATTCCCGCTGCCCGAGGAGTGGGGCATCGACCTCTATCTCAAGGACGAGTCCACCCATCCGACAGGCAGCCTCAAGCACCGCCTCGCGCGGTCGCTTTTCCTGTACGGCCTGTGCAATGGCTGGATCCGGCCTGGCAAGCCCGTCATCGAGGCGTCCAGCGGCTCGACCGCAGTCTCCGAGGCATACTTCGCCAAGCTGATCGGCGTCCCCTTCGTCGCGGTGATGCCGCGCACCACGAGCGCGGAGAAGATCCGGCTGATCGAATTCCACGGCGGCCAGTGCCACTTCGTCGACGACTCACGGAAGCTGTACGAGGAGTCGGCGGCGCTCGCGGAACGGACCGGCGGCCACTACATGGACCAGTTCACCTACGCGGAACGGGCCACCGACTGGCGCGGTAACAACAACATCGCCGAATCGATCTACCAGCAGTTGAGGTTGGAACGCTATCCCGAGCCCGCGTGGATCGTCGCGACAGCCGGCACCGGCGGCACCTCGGCGACCATCGCCCGCTACGTCCACTACATGCAGCACGACACCCGTATCTGCGTCCCCGACCCGGAGAACTCCTGTTTCTTCGACGGCTGGACGCACCACGACCCGCACGCCGGCAGCGACTGCGGCTCCCGCATCGAGGGCATCGGACGGCCGCGCATGGAGCCGAGCTTCGTGCCCGGGGCCATCGACCGGATGATGAAGGTGCCGGATGCGGCGAGCGTCGCCGCCGTACGGGCCCTGGACGCGGCCATCGGCCGCAAGGCGGGCGGCTCCACCGGCACCGGCCTGTGGAGCGCGCTGAAGATCATCGGCGAAATGGTGGCCGCCGGGCGCAAGGGGAGCGTGGTGACGCTGATCTGCGACCCGGGCGACCGCTACCTCGACAAGTACTACTCCGACGCTTGGCTGGACGAACAGGGCCTGGACATCGCCCCGTACACCGAAGCGATCGAGGAGTTCCTGGACAACGGCGTCTGGCCCGGCTGACCGTGCTGGTTCAATTCACTGCGTGGCGAGCCGGGTGAGCCTGCGGTCGAGATTGCGCACCGCACCACGGAAGGACGTGGCCAGCCCCGGGCGGCCCAGCTTCAGGACGGCGAGCATCGGCGCCGGGGCGTCCGCCGCGAAGGTCCACTGCACCCGGGTGCCGTTCGCGGCGGGGGTGATCCGCCACTCCTCCAACAGGGCGCGAAGGCCTGGTGCGTTGGTCTCGTCGACGCGGTAGGCGTACCGCTCGCCGGGGTCCGTGGCCAGGATCGTCTCGAGGAAGAGGACACCGCCCTTGAGCCTGATCTCGCGGCCCGCGCCCCCATGGGTGGGCGTGGCCGAGGTGACAGCGGTGAACCAGGAGGTCCAGTCCACGACATCCTTGGCCAGCGCTTCGTACACGGCCTGCGGCGAGGCCGACATCTCGGCCGAGAAGACCAGGGGCAGCGGGGCCGACTCGACGAAGTCGAGTTCCACGGGGCGGAGTCGGCGTGCCATGGGCCGTACCTCCGGCTGGAGAGGGGTGGGACGGGGCCCGCACACCATAGCTGGCGGGCAGTCAGTTGTCCGTAGCCGGCGGCCTCGGTCGTGTGAGGAGTCCGTCAAGCGCGCGACCGAACACCAGCCGCGCCACCCGGACGACCAGCGGGTCGAACAGCCGGGGAACCAGCCGGATACGGAGCTCCTCCACCCAGACCACCACGGCGCCAGGCCCCTGAGGGAGCACCTCGATCTCGGCCCAGCCCCTGATCACGCGGCCGCGCTTCTCCAGCCGGCACAGCCCCGGCGCGCCGTCATCGGGCGGCTGCCAGTGGACGACCTCCATCGGATCGTCGAAGCCGAAGTCGCCAAGTCCGGAGCGCGCCACGAACACCGTGCCGACCCGGGTGGGCGACGGCGTCACCGAGGACACGGTTGTCAACGGCACCTGAGCGGTGTGCGCCCGCCAGTCGGTGACGCGCAGCCAGGCCTCGTCGGCGGGCAGCGTGACGGCCCGTGCGATCCGGAAGGCGGTCACCGGCGTCAGCCGTCCTGTCCGCCGGCGACTTCGCGCCCGCCCGCCACCACCAGGCCGGGCAGATGCTCCGCGATCTCCTCGCGCGCCTCGGCCGAAAGACCCGCGTCCGTCACCAGCGTGTTGACCTCTTCGAGTCGGGCGAACGAACTGAGGCCCACCGTCCCCCACTTGGTGTGGTCGGCGACCACCACGACCCGGCGCGCGGCCTGGACGAAACGGCGGTTCGTCTCGGCCTCCGCCAGATTCGGCGTGGAGAGTCCGGCCTCAACCGAGATGCCATGCACTCCGAGGAACAGCACATCGAAGTGGAGCGAGCGGATCGCCTGGTCGGCGACCGGCCCGACCAGCGAGTCGGAGGGCGTACGCACACCGCCGGTGAGGACCACCGTCGCGGCGCCGGAACGCTGGCCGCCCGCCGCACCCGCCCGCTGCGCCGCGTGGAACACATCCGCGACCCGTACCGAGTTGGTGACCACCGTCAGATCCGGCACCTCCAGCAGATGGTGCGCCAGCGCATACGTCGTGGTGCCGCCGGACAGCGCGATCGCGCTGCCGGGCACCGCCATCTGCGCGGCCGCCCGCGCGATGTCCTCCTTCGCGCTCAGCTCCAGCGCCGACTTGGCCTCGAACCCCGGCTCGTGCGTGCTCGCCTCCACCACCGGCACCGCGCCGCCGTGGACCTTCTCGATGACCCCCTGCCGGGCCAGGGCGTCCAGATCCCGGCGCACCGTCATGTCGGAGACACTGAGCTTGCGGGTGAGCTCGTTGACCCGCACCCCGCCGCGCCTGCGCACCTCGTCGAGGATGAGGGCACGCCGCTGCTCCGCGAGCAGGTTCTGGTTGTCGGTCACTGCCGGGGCCGGTCCTTCCATGTCGTCCTGCACCGCTCGTCGTACACGCTGTGGCGAAGGTGGCTCATCCTCGCACGGGCGACGCGGCCCGGGCTCGGGGAGATTCGGTGAGAGCCGTGCGGTGAGCTGCCATGATCCGGGATTCTGGTCATGAACTGCCGCGCGGCCGCGCACTGATCGATCCTCCCATCGAGAGAGCGAGTCACAGAAGTGTCCCCTGCCACTCCGGTCCCGCAGAGCGGAGGGCCCGCGCTGGAACTGCTGGTCCACGGCGTCGGCGGCGCCACCCCGCAGGACATGCTCGGCGACCCACGTACCGTCCGGATCTCCGGCGACGAGAAGGCCGCAGTGTTCCGGCGCACCGACGACGAGGAAGCGGAGCGCCACCCCGAGCAGTACGCGGACCGGCCCATCCCCGAGGCGTACTGCTGGTCCAACCTCACCTCGGGCAACGGCGCACGGGCTCTGTGGCTGCTGCTGCTCCCCTTCATGGTGGTCAACCTCGCGCACTGGATGCGGCCCCGCGCCAAGGGCCGCGCCAGGACGACTCGGTCGTACGGAGTGCTGGTGCGGCTCGTCGCGCTCAGCCTCACCGTGCTGCTGACCGCCGCCGCCTGCGAGGTCGCGCTGGACCTGTTGGCGTGGCAGTGCGCGGGCTCCCCCGACTGCACCCGGGAGAGGTCCTGGCTCGGCTTCCTGTCGAGTGCTCAGGGCGGCTGGTGGTCGCAACCGGGCCGCCGTCTCGCGCTCGCCGCGGTGGTTCCGGCCGCGCTGGTGGGCCTGCTGTGGTACCTCTCCAACCGCACCTGGAGCGCGTACGAATCCCAGCGGCCGCCGACCGGCGAAGACGTACGGGAGGGCGAGGACGGCCCGCAGGAGGACGCGGACGAGGACGAAGTCAACGGCGGCACGGAGCCGACCGCGCGGCCCGCGCTCGGCAGGCCCGGATTCTGGTACGGCCGTCGGCTCGTCGCCCGGCTGCGCGCCGCGCACACCGCCGCCGGATTCCTGACCGTCTCCGCCGCGGTCGCAGGGGCCGCCGCCCGCCACGATCGCCGAGCCGCCGGCACGGCGCTGGAAGTCTGCGGCCTGCTGCTGGAGGCAGCTCTCGTCGTGGGGCTGCTCGCCGTGCTGTGGGTCGTCATCCGCAGGGGCCGCAGCGAGCGGCGGATCGACGCACGCATCGATCGCGCCGCCGTCCGCTATCTGCCCGGCGCCGCCCTGGTGCTGCTCGTGCTGTCCCTGCTGTACGCCTCCTGGTCCCGCCCCGGCTGGGTCTCCAGCGCCACGCTCCCCGGCGATGTCACCTTCCGCGTCATCACCCTCGTCCAGGGCGCCCTGGTCGTTTCCCTCGCCGTGGCCGCATGGGTCCTGCACCGCCGTGCGCTCCACCCGCGTACCGCCATGTCCGGCCTCGGCGGGCCCGCTGTGGCGATGCTCGCCTGCGCCCTGGGCGGGGTGATGACCGGCGGCGTCGCCCAGCGTGTTGCCGACTGGCTGGACGGCTCCGGCACGCCGGGCATGGACGGGGAGGGCTCGATTCCCGGGCCTCCGGTGCTGCTGAGCTGGCAGGCCTCGGTCATCCCCGTGCTGCTGATCGTCCTGCTCGTCCCCGCAGTCGTCCTTGCCGTACGGACGTGGTTGAAGGCCCGCCGGCTCGCGGGCCCGGTCGAGGCGGACTACCACGAGGGCCGCCCGGATGCCGTCCGCACCCGGCGGATTGCGGGCACCCGTGCCCGGGCCGCCCTCACCGATGCCGCCCCCTGGATCGCCGGCATCGTCTCCGGCGCCACCCTGCTCCTCGGCGCCGGCGCGGTCGCCGGCGCCTGGGCGAGCGGCGAAGTGCCCGGCGAGGCCTTCGGCCACAGTGACGGCTTCGTCGAGTCCGCGGCGGAGGCCGCACAGTCCATCGGCTCCTGGTTGATCGGCTTAGGCTTCATACTCTTCGTCACTTGGGCCCGCCGCGCCTACCGCGACGCCTCGGCCCGGCGCACCATCGGCATCCTCTGGGACGTCGGCACGTTCTGGCCGCGCGCGGCACACCCCTTCGCACCCCCCTGCTACGCGGAGCGCGCCGTCCCCGACCTCACCTGGCGGATGTGCACCTGGACCGGACTCACCGGCGGACGGCTCGTCATCTCCGGCCATTCGCAGGGCAGTGTGCTGGCCGCGGCGGCAGTCTGGCAGCTGCCCGCCGCCACCCGCCGCCGGGTGGCGCTGCTGACGTACGGATCACCCCTGGAGCGGCTCTACGGCCGCTGGTTCCCCGCGTACTTCGGACCCGTCGCCCTGCGCGAGCTGCGCAGCGAAGTGAACTGCTGGCGCAATCTGTGGCGGCACACCGACCCGATCGGCGGGCCGGTGCTGATCCCCGCAGAGGGCGAACACCGCGCGGTGGACCGGGACGCACTCAAAGACCCGGTCGTGTACGGGCGTTCGGAACGACACCCGCTGCCGGAACCGATCCTCGGGCACTCCGAGTACCAGGCCGACAAGGCCTTCGACAAGGAACGCCGGGAGCTTCTCGACCGGCTCGCCCTGGCGGTGCCCCGGCAGATCCAGGCGGAGGCTCATGCCCAGGCCCAGGCGGAGGCTCATGCCCAGGCCCAGGCCCAGACCCAGGACCAGGGTCAGGGCAGTTCGGGCAGATCATCCGGGTAGAGCAGGGTCAGGTCGTCGGTGTTCGCCTCGGGGAGCTCGGCGACCCGGCTCGCGTGTCGCTCCACCATCGACTCGAAGGTCTGGCGGGCGGTGCGGCCGTTGCCGAAGGCGGGCCCCTTGGGCAGTGCGGTGAAGTACTTCAGCAGCGCCTCGCCGGTGCCCGTGCCCAGCCGGTACTCATGCTCCTCGGCCTGCTGCTCCACGATCCGCAGCAGCTCCTCGGGCACATAGTCGCTGAAGGTGATGGTCCGTGAAAAACGGGACGCCACACCGGGGTTGACGGACAGGAACCGCTCCATCTCCGCGGTGTAACCGGCGACGATCACCACGACGGCGTCCCGGTGGTCCTCCATCAGCTTCACCAGCGTGTCGATGGCCTCCTTGCCGAAGTCGCGACCGGAGTCCTCGGGAGACAAGGCGTACGCCTCGTCGATGAAGAGCACTCCGCCGCGCGCCCGGTCGAAGGCATCCTGGGTGCGGATCGCGGTGGAGCCGATGTGCTCGCCGACCAGGTCCACCCGGGAGACCTCGACGAGATGGCCGCGCTCCAGCACCCCTAGCGAGGCCAGGATCTCGCCGTACAGCCGCGCCACGGTCGTCTTGCCGGTGCCGGGGGAGCCGGTGAAAACCAGGTGGCGGCGGGCGGAGGCGGCCTTCAGCCCCGCCTCCTGGCGGCGCCTGCCGACCTCGATCATGTTGGTGAGCGTGCGGACCTCGCGCTTGACGCTGTCCAGGCCGACCAGCGCATCCAGTTCGCCGAGGACCGCGCCCGAGGTGCGTACGGGCTTTGCCGGCGCGGCCTCGGGGGCGCGCTGGTCGGGGATCGCGCTGAGCAGCCCCGGCGACCGGGTCGCGGTCAGCACGGCCGTCGTCTGCTCGGCCCCAGGCCGTACGCCGCTCTCGTCGCTGGTGCAGTCCTCGACGATCGAGCCGTCGTCCCCCGTCACCTCGTAACCGCCGCGGGCACAGCGCTCGGTGCGGCAGCGGCTCAGTGTCGTACGGCAGCCGTCCATCACATGGAAGCCGTAGCCTCCGCTGCCCGTGACCCGGCAGCCGCGGAAGGTGCCGCGGCCCTGTGCCGACACATAGAAACCGGCCTCGGCGGGCGAGGTGACCGTGCAGCGTTCGATCACTGGATCCGCGCCCTTGGTGACGATCACGCCGGTCTGCGCGGCGTCGATGGTGCAGCCGGCCAGCGTGCCGCCGCTGCCGTGGTCGCGGAACCAGGCGCCGGTGGACGCCTCCCTGATCCGGCAGTCGTCGAGCTGCGCCGTTGCGCCGTCGCTCACCGACACCGCGGTGTTGCGGACCTGGGAGAGGTCGCTGTCGACGACATCGGCGCGCGAACCGCGGTCGAGTACGAAGATCGCGTCCGGGACGTCGTGCACGCGGCAGGAGTCGAGCACGGCGGTCGCACCGTCGCTGACCCAGACGGCCGGATAGTCGCCCGTACTGTCATGGATCTCGCACTGGTTGGCGTCCACTCGCGTGCCCGGGTCCCAGACGGACAGGCCATTGCGACCGAAGCGGCGCACTGTCGACCGCGCGAGCGTGAGCACGGACCGGGAGCGCAGATCGATCGCGTTCTCCGGGATGTCGTGGATGTCGCAGTCGGAGAGTGTGAGTACGGCGTCCGTGTCGAGGGTTATGCCGTCGGCCGAAGTGCGGTGCACGGTGGAGTCGGTGAGATGGGCGCTCGCACGGGAGGCGATCTGGACGCCGCTGCCCTTGATTTCGTACACCTCGCAGCCGATCGCATCGAGGCCGCTGCCCTCGCCGGTGACGGTCAGGCCCGCGCCCGACGCGTGATGCACCCGGCAGCGCTCCAGCCTCGGATGCGCGCCGCCGCCTACACAGACGCCGGACCGACCGGCCGAGACCACCTCGCAGTCCTCGAACACCCCGCCGGCGCCGTCCAGTACACCGATGCCGACGCCCGCCGGGTTGTCGACGGTGCAGCGGCGGACGGTGGGGCGGGCCGCGCCGCGCACTTCGAGACCGGCAGCGGAACGGGTGACAATCCGCAGATCGATCAGCTCAGGAGTGCCGTCCTCGACCAGCAGCGCGGGCGCGGCCGCGTCCTGCCCCTCGACATGGAGGTCCTGGACGATGGCGGACGCGCGCAGGGTGAGCGGAACTCCGTCGGCGGGCGCGATGCGCACCGAGCCGACCGCGTCCTCGGAGCCGCGCAGGGTGACCGCCCGCTGGACGACGAGATTCTCGCGGTACGTCCCCGGCGCGACGGTGAGGATGTCACCGTCCCCTGCGGCCTCCAGGGCTGCGGCGAGTGAGGGGTACTCGCCCGTGCGGCGCCGCCACCGCGATGTGCCGGTGTGCGTCACCTGGACCGTGCCCTGTGCCATGGTGCTGCTCTGCCCCCACCTCGTGATCCTGCTCCGCCGCGTCTCTGAGGGGGACGCCCCCTGACCCCCGAGGGGGGTGGCCCAACCGTAGCGCGCGCGACGAGCGGGAGTTGACGAGACGCGACCGGTCAGCTGCCCGCGCCCATACGACCCCAGTCGGGGCCCGCCGCGGCCCACGCCCGGTCAAGGCGCGCGTATCTGCGCCGCACGAGTCGCCAGACGACCCGCCGTCTGGCGCATTCGACGAGCCCCGCCGCGGCGAACGCGGCGGCGATCCCCGCCAGGACGGCGTGCACACCGACGGACGCCGCGTCCATCGGGCGATTGACGATCCGGCCCGCGCGGTCGGTCCAGATGGTGAACGTGTCGCCGGGCCGCACGGTCTGCAGCACGGTGGAGACCGTACCGGTGTGCCGACTGCCGTCCGCCGCCGTCCACTTCGCGACGACCGGCCGACGCCTCTCGCGGGCCGCGGAGGACTCGGGGTCGTACAAAGCGGGCCTGTGCGCCGGGGCCGGATTCAGCACCGTCGCGGTGACCGCATGACGCTGCTGGCGCTGCACGCGTAACGACTGGCGCAGCGACTCGTCGGTCAGGCTCCCGGTGATCCAGCCGACGGCCGGGGCCGCGGTGACGAGAAGCACGGCGGCGACGAGCGCCACCCACGCCTCGAAGAGATCGGTCGCACGGCACAGGGAATTGCGGCGCCAGCGCCAGACTCCTGTGGCTGCTCGCACTGTCCTGCACCTCCTTCCGTGTCCGTCATAGCCCTGTCGGCACGGGATAAGCACCGGTGGCGCGAGAAGAGAGGAAACTGACCCCGCCACTCACCCGCCAAGTGTTCAACGCGTCTGTCGTCGCGGGGTGTTCCCGGGTTCGCGGGATCCCGTGGTGACCTATGCGAGGACGGCAACGGTGTCGCCGACCCGGATGACGCCGGTTCGCTCCGGCACCAGGTACTGCCCGAAGACCATCTTGTCCTCGACGCGGCGGTGCCGGGCAAGGGTCCGCAGCGGCTCCTTGCCACGCTCGGCGGTGTGCTGGTCGGTAGTGGTGATGACGCAGCGGCCGCAGGGCCTGGCCACCCGGAAGGTGACCTCGCCGATCACGATCCGCTGCCAGTCGTCCTCGGCCCAGGGCGCCGTGCCGTCGACGACGACATTCGGCCGGAACCGGGTCATGGGCAGCGGACCCTCGTCGGCGTGATCACCCTGCGCGATAAGGGAGTTGAGAGCGTCGAGTGAGGCGAGGGTGGTGACGAGCAGCGGATACCCGTCGCCGAGATGGACCGTCTCGCCGGGGCGCGCGTACCGAGGGTCAATGGGGCGCCGAGTGGCCGGGTCGTCGAGATGGACGAGTCGCACCTCGGCGCCGAGACAATCGCTGAACCACTCGTCCGCGGGCCCCTCGACAGGCACCGTCTCGACCTTGTCCCCGAAAAGGTCCACCGTGACAGTCCCGACCGGCTCGGGAACGGCGACGGTCAGCGGCTCGTGCCCGGGCGCGGTCAGCCGGATCCCGCCGTCCGGCACCGCCTCGGCGCGGGCCAACGCCAGCCGTGGCTGCTGGCGTTGGGTGACAACCTTGGCCGAGGGATCGATCAGAGCCCACCGACGGTCCCCGGCGATTCCCCACGGCTCTACAGCCGTCTCGTCGAGTGCGTGCCCCGCCACCGACTTGACCGGGTGGACATGGATGGAGCGGATGGCTGGGTTGGGCATACAGCCATAGTGCCAGCCACCACTGACATCCGGCCGGTCAGTACCCCCGGCCCTGGTACGGACGGTTGTACGGGTCGTCGTAGGGGGCGGGCGTCGGCGCGGGACGCGCGGCCGCAGGGCGCATCGCCTCGTAACCGGTGGGCACCGGACGCTGCTGCGGCTGGGCCTGGGGCTGAGCGCCCGGGTACCCGCGCGGCACGGAGGCCTGCTGAGGAATGTACGGCGCCGGCGCGTGCTGCAGCGGCACCGGCTGCTGCATCTGCTGCTGTGGGTAGCCGTACGAACCGTAGGAGGGAGCGGACTGCGAGGGGCCTGCCGGCAGGGCGGGCAGGGCCGAGGGGAGCGCCGGCAGATAGCTGTTGCCGGTGTCGTACGCGGCAGGTACCCGGATCGGGGCGATCTGAGGCGTGCCCCGCTCCGCGACCAGAGAGTCGTAGAT
The DNA here is from genome assembly GCF_053599675.1 of Streptomyces sp. NPDC000880. Lineage (NCBI taxonomy): Bacteria > Bacillati > Actinomycetota > Actinomycetes > Kitasatosporales > Streptomycetaceae > Streptomyces > Streptomyces sp. NPDC000880. The sequence continues at coordinate 24,413 of NZ_JBSFMS010000076.1, forward strand.
GGGGGTGTCGGGGAACGACGGAGCGGAGTAGTAACCGCCGCCGTAGGTGGCGCGGGGGGAGGTCATGGCACATAAGTTAAGCCCACGATGTGCTGGTTGGGGAGCCCGATAAGAGGGTTGTTTCAGTAGATGCGAGTGACCGCGGATCCCCAATGCGAGCGAATCCGGGGAAAACGGTCGCCTGGACGCGCATAGATCGTGTAAAGGGCAAGCTGAGAGCGGGTTACCCACGGGTCGGCCCGGGCGCCCCGAGCCCCCTGGGGGATTAGGTTGGCGGCAGGTGAATTTTCCGATACACCCCGACTCGCGATGGGGGCGAGCATGTCCATGCTAAAAGGGGCCAATACTCCGGTGCCGGCGCAGCACGTTCGCGTCGAATTGGGATGGCGTACAGGCCCCGGTGCACCCGATGTCGACGCCTCGGCGCTCCTCCTCGCATCGGGGAAGGTCCGCTCCGACGCGGACTTCGTCTTCTACAACCAGCCGTCGCACGCCTCGGGAGCCGTACGCCACGAGGGGAAGCAGAGCGCGCCGGACAGCGTGACGGATCAGCTGTCGGTCGACCTCGCGCGCGTGGAGCCCGCGATCGAGAAGATCGTGCTGGCCGCTTCGGCCGACGGCGGCAGCTTCGGGCAGGTGCCCGGCCTGTACATCAAGGTGCTCGACGCGGCGTCCGGCGCCGAGATCGCGCGGTACGACAGCCAGGACGCGACGGTCGAGACAGCCTTTGTGCTCGGCGAGCTGTATCGGCGACAGGGTGCGTGGAAGTTCCGCGCTGTGGGGCAGGGCTACAGCACCGGACTGGAGGGCCTGGCGACGGACTTCGGCATCTCGGTCGACGAGCCACAGCAGGCGGCCCCGGCTGCCGCCGCGACGGCTACTGCCACCCCCGCGGTGCCGGTGGCGTCCGCCCCCGTGAAGCCCGTGTCTTCGCCGCCCGCGCCTGTTTCTTCCGCTCCCGTACGTCTGAGCAAGGTGACACTGACGAAGGAGACCCCGTCCGTCTCCCTGACGAAACAGGGCGGCACCTCCGGCGCGATGCGCGTCAACCTCAGCTGGCAGGTGCGCAAGCAGTTCCAGGGCTGGGGCGCGAAACTCGGCCGGGCCGTCGCCATGCACGGGGACCTCGACCTCGACCTGTGCGCGCTCTACGAACTCACCGACGGCCGCAAAGGAGTCGTCCAGGCCCTCGGCAACGCCTTCGGCTCGCTCCAGCAGCCCCCGTACATCCATCTCGACGGCGACGACCGTACCGGCGGGACGTCCGGCGAAAACCTCACCATCAACCTGGACCACAAGGACCGGCTCCGCCGCGTCGTCATCTTCGTGACCATCTACCAAGGCGCGCGCAGCTTCGCCGATATGGACGCGACGGTCACCCTCCAGCCGCAGCACGGCGCCGCCATCGACTTCTCGCTCGGAGAGTGCACCGTACCGTCGACCGTCTGCGCGCTCGCACTGATCACCAACACCGGCTCGGATCTCGTCGTCCAGCGCGAAGCCCGCTTCCTGGTCCCGGAACGCGGTGTGAGCCCGCAGCGCACGATCGACTACGCGTACGGCTGGGGCATGAACTGGACGCCCGGCAGGAAGTGACGCTCGTTGGGCAGGTCACCGGTCCGGCGTGGCCTCGGGACGGGCGTACGTACGCCCCTTCCAGGCCGCGCCGCGCCCGCGGTGGTGCTGCACCGCCGAATCGACGGTCATCAGCAGATACAGCAGCGCGGTGAAGGGCAGCAGGGGCGCGAGCAGCAGCGGCTGCCGGTAGTAGCGCAGCATCGGAAGATACGTCCCCGTCATCACCGCCCAGGCAAGCCCCCCGGCCCAGCCGGCCGCCGCATCGTGCCCCCACACGCCGGCGCACAGCGTGACAGGCGGCGCGAGATACACCAGCGCGAGCCCGACCACGGTCCCGGCCAACAGCAGGGGACTGTGCAGCAGTTGGGCGTACGCGCTGCGCGACACCATCCGCCACAGGTCCGCCAGCCGCGGATACGGCCGCACGCTGTCGACCTTCCCCCAGAATCCGTCCGGGGGGACCCCCTCGCTCAGCTCGGCCAGCCCCAGCCAGATCCGGCCGCCTGAGCGCTGCACGGCCCGCGCCAGCGACACATCGTCGATCACCGCCTGCCGGATCGACTCCGGAACGCCCGCCCGCTCGGCCGCCTCCGCGCGCAACAGGACGCAGCCGCCCGCCGCGGCCGCCGTCCGTGCCCCCGGGCGGTTGACCCATCGGAAGGGGTAGAGCTGCGAGAAGAAATAGACGAAGGCGGGCACGATCAGCCGCTCCCACCCGCTCGCGACGCGCAGCCGCGCCATCTGGGAGACGAGGTCCAGCCCGTTCGTGCGGGCCGCGGCCACCAACTCGCGCAGACTGTCCGGCTCATGCGCGATATCGGCATCGGTGAGGAGCAGATACTCGGGACCGTCGGCCCGGGCCAGGGCGATGCCGTGCCGGAGCGCCCAGAGCTTCCCGGTCCAGCCGGGCTCCGGCTCGCCGGGGGAGACCACACGCAGCGGCAGCCCGCCATGGCGCTCGGAGAGGGATCGGGCCAGTTCCCCCGTGCCGTCCGTACTGCCGTCGTCGACCAGCACGATCTCCGCACGGCCGGGATAGGCCTGCGCCAACAGGGAAGGCAGGCTGACCGGCAGCACCTCGGCCTCGTCCCTCGCGGGAACGACAACGGCGACATCCGGCCAGTGGTCCGGGGCCTCGCGCCGGGGCAGTCGCTGGTCCGTACGCCAGAAGAAGCCCTGCCCGAGCAGCAGCCACCCCCATGCGGCCAGTGATCCGACGGCGATCCAGGCAACGGCGCTCATTCGCCGCAGTCTGCCCCACTGCGCCAGTACCGCAAGGGCAGTCGACTATGGTGACCGGGTGAAGATCGCGCTCATGGACTCCGGAATCGGCCTGCTTGCGGCGGCCGTCGCGGTACGCCGACTGCGGCCGGACGCGGCTCTCGTCCTCTCCTCCGACCCCGACGGCATGCCTTGGGGCCCGCGTACGCCCGACGATGTCGCCGGGCGGGCACTCGCCGCGGCCCGGGCGGCCGCCCTGCACCGCCCCGACGCGCTGATCGTCGCCTGCAACACCGCATCGGTGCACGCCCTGCCCACTCTGCGCGCCGAGCTGGAGCCCGGGATCCCGGTCATCGGCACGGTCCCCGCGATCAAGCCGGCCTCGGCCGGCGGCGGCCCCGTCGCGATCTGGGCCACGCCCGCCACCACGGGCAGCCCCTACCAGCGTGGTCTCATCCGGGATTTCGCCGACTCGGTCGCCGTCACCGAGGTGCCCTGTCCTGGGCTCGCGGACGCCGTCCAGCTGGCTGACGAGAGCGCCATCGACGCGGCCGTGGCAGCCGCGGCGGCCCTCACGCCCAGTGATGTAAGGGCCGTCGTCCTGGGCTGCACTCATTACGAGCTGGTCGCCGACCGGATCCGTGCCGCTGTCGGACACCCCGTGGCTCTGCACGGCTCGGCCGGGGCGGTCGCCGCGCAGGCACTGCGCCGTATCGGCGAGCAGCCGGCCCCCGATGCCGCTCCGAGCAACCGGCTTACGGTGCTGCTCAGCGGCCGCGAGTCCACCCTCCCCGAGCAGGCGCTCAGCTACCTGGAAGGCGGCCTGCTGCAAGCAGTGAGTCCCGCGCACTGATGGCGATCGGGCCGTCTCGGCGCTCGTCCCGGAGCCTCCTGCCGGGGCCGCTCCTTACCGGGGATCCACATGGCCGAGGCCATGCCCTGCCGCTGGAATCTGAGTACCCTGCTTGCCATGAGGGACCACTTCCGCGAATCGGGGCACCCCACAGAGCCCGCGCCCGCGATCTGGACCGGCCGTGCGACCAACCGCATCCAGTGGCTGCTCGCCGTGGCGGGTGCCGCCTGCATGGCGCTCGGCATCGAGCTGGCCGTCGACTACGCATGGACCTCGGGCATCGTCCCACTGCTGATGTCCGTGATCGGCTGCGTCGCGGCGGGCCTGATGATCCTCTACGGGACCCTCGCCTTCGTCCATGTGGCGGTCAAGGTCGACAGCGACGCCGTCGAGGTGCGGTGCGGCCACATCGGCCTGCCGCGTCGGCGGATCCCGCTCTCCCACGTGGTGGACGCGGAGTTCGTCGCGAAGGTCACTCCGTGTCAGTGGGGCGGCTGGGGGTATCGCTGGCGCCCGGAGAAAGGCATGGCCGTCGTCGTACGTCGCGGCGAGGGCCTGGTCGTCACGCTGGGCGACGGCAGGATCTTCACGGTGACCGTGGACGACGCGGAAGCGGCGGTGCTGGCGATTCGCGACCGCCTCCATCTGGCGGGTACGACCAAGCCCGCGGAGGGGTAGCACTGCGCTGAGTTGCGCCGCCAAGGCCACCGAGCTCCGACGACATCCTTCCCGGCCGCTATACCGCGCGACTGTCCGCCTCCGTTGGGCGCGCCACCTGCGTATCCGCCCCCACCCCGCCCTCGGCCCCCGCGCGCGCCGTCGCCAGGCCCGCGAGCAGCCCCGCGCCCGCCGTCACCGGGGCGAAGCTCAGCGCATTGCTGACGCTCGCCAGGCCCGCCAGCACCGTGAGCGCGGCGCCCGCACTCAGTACCACCGGCGTGGAGCGGGGCGAGCGCAATAGGCCGTACAGCATCCAGCCGAACGCCGCCCCCAGCAGCGCCACCCCCACCACACCCTGCTCGGCCGCCTGCTGCAGCGAGGCGGAGTGCGGCTTGCCGTCGGAGCCCAGCGACTGCTGCGCTGTGGTGCTCAGCGTGCCGAAGCGGTCGGGGCCCACGCCCCGTATCGGATCCTCCTGGGCGAGAGCGATTGCGTCCTGCCACAACGCCACCCGGTTCTGGGTCAGCTGGCCCTCCAGCGAGAAGGTCAGCCCGTCCGGCAGAGCGTCTTCGGTCACGGCCCAGGACGTGGCGACGACCAGGCCCGCGGCGATGGCGAGACCTCCGAGCGCCACCGTCCGCCGACGCATCCGTACGGCCGCGAGTGAGCAGAGCAATACGGTGAGCGCGGCAGCGAACCCGACCACAGCTCCGAGTGCTAACGCGGTGCAGGCGACGGCGAGAGCGAGCACCCGCAGCCCACGGCGCAGCAAGGGCGGACGGGCCGCAGAGGCTGCGCAGCAGGCCGCGCCCGCGGCGAGGACCAGCAGTGCGGCGGCCGCGCCCATGTGCCCTGGCTGGGTGGCCGCGCCGACGTTCGCGCCGGGCACTCCCTGCCGCGAGACGACTGCCAGGCCGAGTGCACCGAGTGCCGCGACCGACGCGGCGGCAACGGGCAGGAGCGTGCCGCAGATGCGGCCGCAGGCGTAACCCGCGGCGACGGCGAACACAGCGAGCAGCACACCCTCGGGCCGGGCCTCCCGCCCCGCCGCGCTGATCAACGACCAGACGGCGCACCCGCTCAGGACGACGACGCCGGCGACATCTGTCGCGCCGCCGCGCCCTCGCGCCGCGGACCGGCGGTCCGGTGCAGCCATCCCGTCGACCCCCCGACCTGTGACGGGCCCTGCGGCAGCCGAACCGGGTCGGGTGGCAGGGACTGGCGCACACGGTAACGGCAGAGACAGGGTTTTGTGGATGGGTTGCGCAGGAACGTTGCGCCGGATGAGGCGTCGGCAGTCGGGCGCCCGCCGCGATCCGCACTGCCGACAGCGCGGACCGGAGTGCCGCGGACCGGACTGCCGGGAGCACAGCCTGCCGCCGTAGACTCCGCCAGGTGAGCGCCACCATCACCACCGTCGACACTCCTGAGCCCTCCACCGCAGCAGGCCGATCGTTGCTGCGCCGGTTCGTACGGCCGGGCGCCGCCGCGCTGTCCGGGGTGCTGCTCTTCGCGAGCTTCCCGCCGCGGCCCCTGTGGTGGCTGGTGCTGCCCGCCTTCGCGCTGCTCGGCTGGACGCTGTACGGACGTCGGCCGCTGCCCGCCCTCGGTCTCGGCTACCTCACCGGCCTCGGCTTTCTGCTGCCACTCCTCATCTGGACGGGTGAGGAGGTCGGCCCGGTGCCGTGGGTGGCGCTGGCCGCGGTGGAAGCGATGTTCGTCGCGCTCGCCTGCCTGGGCATTGCTGCGGTCTCCCGGCTGCCGGTGTGGCCGGTGTGGGCGGCCGCCGTGTGGATCGTGGGCGAGGCGGCCCGCGCCCGGGTGCCGTTCGGCGGCTTTCCCTGGGGCAAGATCGCCTTTGGTCAGGCGGACGGTGTCTTCCTGCCGCTCGCGGCGCTCGGTGGGACGCCGCTGCTCGGTTTCGCCGTCGTACTGTGCGGATTCGGGCTGTACGAGACCGTCCGCCGGGCCCTCGCCTACCGGCGCACCCGCGAGCTGCCGCGCGGCGCCGCGGTCGCCGCGCTCCTCAGCGTGCTCGTCCCCGTGACCGCGGCCCTCGCGGCCCTGCCGCTCGTCGACGACTCCGCCGAGGACGGCACCGCGACCGTCGCCGCGATCCAGGGCAATGTGCCGCGCCTGGGGCTCGACTTCAACTCCCAGCGCCGTGCGGTCCTCGACAACCACGCGCGCCGCACCGAGCAGCTCGCCGCCGATGTGAAGGCGGGCAAGGTGGCCAAGCCGGACTTCGTGCTGTGGCCGGAGAACTCCTCGGACCTCGACCCGTACCGCAACGGCGATGCCCGGGTGGTCATCGACGAAGCGGTGAGGGCGATCGGCGTGCCGACCGTCGTCGGCGCGGTGGTCACCCCCGACACCGGGAAGCTCCGCAACACCCTGATCGAATGGGATCCCACGCGCGGCCCCGTCGACACCTACGACAAGCGGCATGTGCAGCCGTTCGGCGAGTACATCCCGATGCGTTCCTTCGTACGGCTCGTCAACTCGGACGTCGACCGGGTCCGCCGGGACTTCGGCCCCGGCCACAAGGTGGGCGTTTTCGATCTGGCGGGCACCAAGGTCGGCATGGTCACCTGCTTCGAGGCGGCTTTCGACGACGCGGCGAGGGACACCGTCACGCACGGCGCCCAGCTGATCTCCGTACCCAGCAACAACGCCACTTTCGGCCGCAGTGACATGACGTATCAGCAGCTGGCGATGTCGCGGGTGCGGGCCGTCGAGCACGGGCGCTCGGTCGTCGTCCCCGTCACCAGCGGTGTCAGCGCGGTGATCATGCCGGACGGGAAGATCGTCCAGAAGACGAAGATATTCACCGCGGACGCGCTGGTGGCCGAGGTGCCGCTGCGCTCGTCGCTGACTCCGGCGACCCGGCTCGGGACCTGGCCGGAGCGCTTCCTGGTGCTGGTCGGGGCGGGCGGTCTGGGCTGGGTGGTCGTTCGGGGCGTACGGACTCGGCGGGAGCAGCGGGTCGAGCGGCCGGAGCAGGGCATGGTCGACGCCGGTTAGGGTCGACGGCATGGCAACCCCTGACTTCATCCGCGAGATCCGGGCCACCGCCGGACATCAGCTTCTCCTCCTGCCGGGCGTCAGCGCGGTCGTCTTCGACGACGAGGGGCGGGTGCTGCTGGGCAGACGTGCCGACACCGGCAAGTGGTCGATCATCGGCGGGATTCCGGAGCCCGGGGAACAGCCGGCCGTGACGGCTGTACGCGAGGTGTACGAGGAGACAGCGGTGCAGTGTGTCGCGGAGCGGGTCGTTCTCGTGCAGGCGTTGCGGAAGCCGGTCACCTACCCCAACGGCGATCAGTGCCAGTTCATGGACATCTGCATTCGCTGCCGGGCGGTGGGCGGACAGGCTCGCGTCAATGATGACGAGTCGCTGGAGGTGGGGTGGTTCTCTGCGGACGCGCTGCCGGAACTGAAGGAGTTCTCGCTCTTCCGGATCAAGCAGGCGCAGACCGAGGGACCGGCATGGTTTCAACCCACCATCGAGCAGTGAAGTATGGGCGGTGACCACATCGGTCGGGGGTTGATCACTGCCTAGGGTGCGAAGCATGACCGCGCCCACCACACCAGGTCCCGCACCTCACTCTCGTCCTCGTCATCCTCGTACGGTCGACCTCGATCTCGGCGGCCGTACGGCACTCGTCACCGGCGCGGCGGGCGGCATCGGCCGAGCCTGCGCGCTGCGGTTCGCGGCGGCCGGTGCGAAGGTCAGGGCCGTCGACCGGGACGCCGAAGGTCTTGAGGCACTGGCGGCCGACTCCCCGGGGCTGGTCGGCGCCGTGGAACCGCAGGTCCTGGACCTCACCGATCTCGATGCGGCGGAGGCGGCGGCCGCCGGTGCGGACATCCTGGTCAACAACGCGGGGCTGCAACTGGTCCGGCCCATCGAGGAGTTCCCGCCGGACGTATTCCACACCGTGCTCACCGTGATGCTGGAAGCGCCGTTCCGGCTGATCAGGGGCGCACTGCCGCACATGTACGGCCAAGGGTGGGGCCGAATCGTGAATATCTCCTCCGTACATGGGCTGCGCGCCTCTGCCTTCAAGTCCGCCTATGTGGCCGCCAAACACGGTCTGGAGGGGCTTTCGAAGACCGCGGCCCTGGAGGGCGCTCCACATGGGGTGACGTCCGTATGTGTCAACCCCGGCTACGTACGTACGCCACTGGTCGAGCGGCAGATAGCCGATCAGGCCGCGGCCCATTCCCTTGCCGAGGAGAGCGTCCTCGCCGACGTACTGCTCAAGGACTCCGCGGTCAAGCGGCTGATCGAGCCGGAGGAGGTCGCCGAAGCGGTGCTGTATCTGTGCAGCCCGCAGGCCTCCTTCATCACCGGCACCTCGCTCGCCATCGACGGCGGCTGGACCGCCCACTAGACCCGGACTTCGCAGGTCGTCGTTTCAGGTCTGGGGCCAGCGGGTTCGCGTGATGTCTGTTTCGAGGAGATCGAGGAGGTGGAGTTG
>NZ_JBSFMS010000077.1:0-33101 GCF_053599675.1 Streptomyces sp. NPDC000880
GTGCACGCCCCCGGCGGGGGGGGCGCGGCCCCCCGGGGGGGGGGGGGGGGGGCGCGGGGGCGCGGGGGGGGGGGGGGGGGCGGGGGGGCGGCGGGGGCCCCCCCCCCCCCGCGCTGCTGGTGCGCGCGGGCCTGATCATCGGCCCCTGGGAGAACATCGGCCGCCTGCCGTGGTGGCTGCGCCGGATCGCGCGCGGCGGAGCTGTGCTCGCGCCGGGTCCGCGGGACACGCCGGTGCAGTACATCGACTCACGCGACCTCGCGGAGTGGGTCGTACGGGCGGCGGAGCGGGGCCTGAGCGGCCCGTTCAACGTGGTGAGCGAGCAGGGGCACACGACGATGGGCGACCTGCTGGAGGCCTGCGCGAGGGCCACGGGCTCGTCGGCGGAGCTCCGCTGGACGCCGCCAGAGACAATCCTGGCGGCGGGCATCGAGCCCTGGACGGACCTCCCGATCTGGATCCCGCGGGCGGAACAGCCGGAGCTCCACAACGCGATCCACGGGGCGAACGTCACCAAGGCCGTTGCGGCGGGCCTGAGTTGCCGCCCGGTCGCGTCCACGGTGACGGATACGTGGCGCTGGCTGCAGTCCATCGGCGGGACGCCGCCGCAGCGGACGGATCGCCCGGGGGTGGGGCTGGACGCGGGGGTGGAGGCGGAGGTTCTGGGCGGCTGAGCGGGTCGCCTGCGGCGGGCTTGCCCCCACCCCGCCCCTTCCCGCTGTGTCGATTTGCGGCTCCGCCGCGTGGGGGGGCTCCGCACCAGACCCGTACGCCCTTCGGGCGTTGTCCTCAATCGCCGGACGGGGGCGCGGTCACGGGGGTTTCCACCAGGAACAGCCTGTACTCCGGCAGGCTCGGCACGCACGGATCGACGATGCGGGAGTAGATGCCAGTGCCCGCGCGGCAGTAGTGCAGATCTTCCTGTCGACCAGGCGCTGGAGCTGGTTGTAGCACCGCCCTGGGCGGGTGTTCATCAGAATGCTGTGGAATGTATGTTTTTTAGCAGCGGGGGCGATTACGTGCCTCGGCAGCATGCGAGGCATGAACGATGATCAACAGATCTTCCAAGCAGGATTCGCTCGTCGTGGCTTCCTCGCAGCCGCCGGTGCCACAGCCGTTGGCGCCGCCCTGACCGGAGCGGGGGCCACAAGCGCCGCCGCCGCGGACAAGAAAGGCACGCTACCGACCGCCGTCGGCGACCCGCTGACGACGCCCATGGTGAACGGGTTGCACCTGCAGTTCGGCGCCGACGCGTCTTCCGAGGTTGTCGTGTCATGGCACACCCTGCAGCCGGTCAGTAACGCCCGGGTGATGATCGGTGAGCTGGACGGCACATACGGCAGGACCGGCAACGCGGGGCAGACCAGCTACAAGGACGGCAAGTCCGGCCAGATCGTCTACGCCTACCACGCCAAGCTCACGGGCCTGCGCTCGTCCCACGAGTACGTCTACGCGGCGATCCACGACGGTGCGCAGCCCCAGTTCGGTTCGTTCCGTACCGGTCCGCGAGGCCGTGAGGCGTTCACGTTCACCAGCTTCGGCGACCAGGGCACGCCGACCGTCGGCAAGAAGTACGTCCCGCCGGCCGGTGTCACCATCGCCAATCCGCCGTGGGTCAACGACAACCTCGGCTCGCCCGCTGCCGGTGACATGCCCGCCGGCATCGAGCGCGTGCAGCCCCTGTTCCACCTCTTCAACGGTGACCTCTGTTACGCCAACGGCGCTGAGGACCGGGTGCGCGTCTGGACAGATTTCTGGGACAACAACACCCGCAGCGCCCGGAATCGTCCGTGGATGCCTGCGGCAGGCAACCACGAGAATGAGCTGGGGAACGGCCCCATCGGCTTCCAGGCGTACCAGACGTACTTCTCGCTGCCGCCGCAGTCCGGCCAGACCGACGACACGCGCGGCCTGTGGTACTCCTTCACGGTCGGTTCGGTGCGGGTGATCAGCCTGGCCAACGACGACGTCTGCATCCAGGACGGCGGCAGCAGTTACGTCCGCGGCTACTCGCAAGGCGCGCAGAAGGCGTGGCTGGAGAAGGAACTGCGGGCCGCCCGTTCCGACACGGACATCGACTGGGTCGTCATCTGCATGCACCAGGTCGTCATCAGCACGGCCAGCGCGCTCAATGGCGCCGACCTGGGAGTGCGCCAGGAATGGGTGCCGCTGTTCGATAAATACGGTGTCGACCTGGTCGTCTGTGGTCACGAGCACCACTACGAGCGGTCTCACCCGATCCGCGGACAACAGAAGAACGAGACGCTGACCCCCATCCCCACTGGCACGGACACCGAGGTCATCGACACCACCAAGGGCACCGTACACATGGTGCTGGGCGGTGGGGGCACCTCGGTGACCTCCAACCAGAGGTTCTTCAACCCGCCCGCGTGCCGCGTGATCACCTCCCTCGGCGCCCCGAACCCGACCACCAACCGGCGCCCGCCGGTGTACACGCAGGAGGACGCTCCCTGGTCGGCGGTCCGCGACGCCGCCAACTCCTACGGCTTCGCGGCCTTCACGGTCGACCCCGGCAAGCGACCCGGCGACATGACCAAGCTCCAGGTCACGTACTACAACGTCCTGGGCCCGCAGGGCCAGCTCTCGGCCTTCGAGTCCTTCACCCTGCAGCGGCCCCGCACCGACGGCCGCGGCAAGGCTGCTTCCACGCAATAACGACCCGGCGCACGACAGCAGGCGCGGCCGAACGGTGACGTGAAGATCGAGCACCGACCGGCGAGTTGGGCGAAGTCACACGCTCAGTGGCATGACCGTCGCGGAGATCCTGCATCGACGTCCATCACGGCCCGTCCACTATTCCTGGCTGCGGCTGCGCGGGACACCACAGTGCTCCGGCAACCGCTTGAGTCGGACGATTCGGCAGGATTCGCCGAGGGGCGCCTCCCCTGGTTACCAGGTGGCACAGCAGCCAGGGGCACGGACGATCGAAGGACGGCCGGAAGGGCCGGCCGTCCTTCGATGCCGGGGCCTGTCTCTCCCTCCCCCGTAGCGCGGAGACCGTGGCTGAGGGGAAGTTGAGCCTCATGGCGTTTTCGCCCCCAGAGGTAAGCGCCGAACAGGTCGAGTACGACGCCAGAAATCCGCCGGCCCGCGCCCCAGGCGTCAAAACCCCCTGCCACAGCGGCCGCCAGCCCGGCGGCCCGGACCGCCGGGCGGCGGCGGCCGGCCGGCCGCGGGGCGGCGCTCGGCCCGCACCCGGGGGTACGTATCCCGGCCCGCTACCGCCCCTTCCCCCGGGACATGCGCACCGGCATCACCGGCCAGGTCGAGCGCTGCACGCTGATGCTGAAGGACCCGGCGACCTGGCGGGACATGCAGTGGCTGCTGGTGGACATGACCGCTGGGGCGATCGTGGCGATCCTCCCGCCGGCGCTGATCCTGGACGGCTTCTTCGGACTGCTGCTCCTCGCCGGTCTGTGGCTGCCGATCGTCGAGGCGGAAGGCACGTACTGGTGCGTCAGGCCTGGTACTCCGTGAGGTCGATCGCGTAGACCTGTAGCGGGAAGCCGTACACCGGGTGGCTCGTCTGGCGCTCCGGCACCATGCCCAGCTTGCGCATCACGTTCTCGGACGCGTCGTTGCCCACCCGCGCGATGCTGATCACCCGGTCCAGGCCCCGGTCCTGGAGCGCGAACTCCAGTGAGGCCTGGGCGGCTTCGGAGGCGTACCCCTGGCCCCAGAACGGCCGGCCGAGCCGCCAGCCGATCTCCACGGCCGGCAGCACCTCCGGCAGAAAGAGCGGCACGGACAGGCCCACGAACCCGGCCATTTCGCCGGAGGCGAGCAGTTCGACCGCGAAGAGGCCGAAGCCCTCCTCGTCCCATTCCTCCTCCCAGCGCTCGATGGCCTCCGCCGTCTGTTCAAGGTCGCGGACCGAGCCGTCATCGATCCACCGCATTACCTCCGGGTCGGCGTTGATCTCGGCCATCGGGACGAGGTCGTCGTCGTGCCAGCGGCGCAGGAGGAGTCGGGGGGTCTGGATCTCGGTCATGGCTCCCATCCTGCCACCCCCGACTGCCGTCCGACTTCAGTGCAATGCATCGGATTTACTCATGGAGATTTCTACGAATTCAAACGGCGGCTGAACACCCCATGAGTCACACCCGTATGGAACGACGCGCTTCTCCCTCTGCCGGGACCCCCCTAACCCACACCCGGCAACGAAGCAGAGGAGTTCCATGGGACGCACAAGAAAACGCTCGACGCTGGCGAACCGGGCGATAGTCGCCTCGGCCGCATTGATCCTGGGCGGGGGTGGGCTGGTCGCGGTCAATACGTATGCCTCCGCAGGCGAAGGCTGGTCCTGGTCCGGCCAGCGAGATGAGCAGACGCAGAATCAGACGCGGAGCGCCGGACAGACGGTGTCCACCATCGACTGCCCCGAGGTCGCGAACGATTTGCCCGACGTGCCCGAACAGGCGCGTGGGGAAGTCGACCGGGAACTGGCAACGATGGACAGCCAGATCACCGACGCGTACCAGCAGTTCGCGGAACAGAAGGAGCAGATCGAACGGGATCCCCAACTGGCCCAGAACGCCATTCTGAATCCGCTCAAGGACAAGCGGGCGGCGAGCATCGACCGCATTTCCGTCTCCATCGGCCGGGCCGGTCAGCAGCCGCAGGGGCTTGATTCCCTCGCCCCCTGCGCCATGCGCCCCGACGACAACGTCAACGCCGGCGAGGGTGACAACGGCGACGGACAAGGAAACGGACAGGACGGCGGCGGACAGGACGGCGGTCAGAATGACGGCCAGGACAATGGTCAGGATGGCGGCCAGAATGGCGGCCAGGACGGCGGCCAGGACGGCGGTCAAGGCGACGGCCAGGGCGGCAACGGCCAAGCCGGAAACGGCCCCGAAGCCTCCGACTTCGTCGACATCCAGTCCGTCGAGCCGAACGTCCAGCAGCCCCGTCAGCGGCGCAGCGGATCCAAAGGCACCTTCACCACCGACTGCGGGAAGAACGAGAACGGGAAGTTCAACCCGGACAATGTCATCGTCGCCCCAGGTGTGAGCAACGGCGCGCACCATATGCACGATTACGTCGGAAACCAGGCCAATGACGCATTCGCCAGCGACGACGATCTCGCAGGAGGTGACACCACCTGCCGGAACCAGGGCGACAAGTCCACGTATTACTGGCCTGTCCTGCGACTGCAGAACGGGCAGGACGAGAACGACGCCAACGCCGACGGCGGCGGCAATGACCAGAACGTCGGAGAGATCCAGACTCCGTCCCAGGTCACGCTGAATTTCGTCGGCAGTCCGGTCAGCAAGGTCACCGCAATGCCCCGTTTCCTGCGGATCATCACCGGTGACGCCAAGGCATTCACCAATGGTGACGCGAACGCCAATGCCTCCTGGAGCTGCACCGGTTTCGAGGACCGGCAGCTGACGGACAAGTACCCGATCTGCCCCGAGGGCAGCCAGGTGGTACGGAGCTTCAAGTTCCAGAGCTGCTGGGACGGCCAGAACACGGACAGTGCGAATCACCGCACCCATGTGGCCTTCGCGGACGACAACGGCAATTGCGGCGATGGATTCAAGGCGATCCCGCAATTGGTCCAGCGGATCGTCTACGACGTCCCGCCGGGTCCCGGCTTCGCGGTCGACTCCTTCCCGGAGCAGCTGCACAAGCCGATCACCGACCACGGTGACTTCATCAACGTCTTCGACGAGAACCTGATGAACGAGGTGGTGAACTGCATCAACGGCGGCCAGAAGTGCCAATGACCCGCCGGCACTGATCCCCTGGCACGCCCCGGATCGGCTCCCCTGAACCGGGGGGCCGATCCGGCTGTCACGGCCCCCCACCCAGTACCTGCGCGGTCAGCTCCCGTGGTGTTCCGAGTGGTCCCCCTCGCTCCCCCCACTGCCACCACTACTCCCCGAGTGGTGCTGCGAGCCGGTCTCCACGCTCCCACCGAGCCGGCCGCGCAGCGCTGTGACCACCTTCGCCTCGCCGACCGCGACCCATTTGCGGCCGACGAGATACGAGCCGCCGTAGTCATTGGCCTCGTTGATCCATTCGCGCTGCCCTCGGTCGGTGGCGAAGGTGGCCAGCACATACTTGCCGTCGCTCGTCGTGCAGTTGGCCTGCCGCAGCTCGGCCGCATCCGTCTGGATGTTCGGTTTGCACTCCGCCTTCTCGGCCAGCTGCTCCAGGGTGCCCGTCGCCGTCTTCGGGGGTTTTGGATCCTTGTCGGCGCCACGCCCGTCGCCGTCGTCGCCCGATCCACAGGCCGCGGCAAGGGTCAGAGCCAGAACTGCCAGTGCTGCGCGGGCCGTCCGCCTCTCGCCCGTGTTCGTACTCGTCCGCATCCGGCCATCGTGCCCTGTCAGCCACCTTTCGCGCGAGGGAACTCCCGGTAACCTGCGCTCCGCACGCACCTGTTGTCACGTGAGCAACACGGAGGAGCGCTGATGATCGAGCTGTCGAGACGCACCGTGCTGGGCACAGCGAGAGCGATCGGCGTGGCATTAGCCGGACACAGCCCCGCGTCCGCGGCCCAGCCAGGAGCGGCAAACCCCGCGGCCGGCGCGCCCGGGGCGGCCAACACCGCTGCCGTCGCCCCCGCGGCCCAGTTCGCCACCGCACCCGCGCATGCCGCACTCCTGCGGCTGCTGCCCCGGCACGCCGGACAGTTCCGGCTCCGGGCGCTGGACGGACCCGAGCGTTTCCGGGTCACCGGCTCGACCGGCCGTATTGAAGTCTCGGGTACCAGTCCCGCCGTACTCCTCACCGGAGTGCACTGGTACCTCAAGTACGTCTGCCGGGCGCACATCTCATGGTCCGGCAGCCAACTGGACCTGCCGGCGCGGCTACCCGCGCCCCGCACGGCTCTCGAGCGGTCGGCGACCGTCCCGCACCGGTTCGCGTTTAACGACACGCACGACGGGTACACCGCCCCGTACGCCGACTGGCCCCGCTGGGAGCGTCTGCTCGACGTCCTCGCCCTGCACGGCTGCAACGAGGTGCTGGTGACACCCGGCCAGGAGGCCGTCTACCACCGACTCCTGATGGACTTCGGATACTCCGGCACAGAGGCCCGCACCTGGCTGCCCGCCCCCTCCCACCAGCCGTGGTGGTTGCTGCAGAACATGAGCGAGTACGGCGGGCCCCTCTCCCCCGAGCTCATCGACAGACGTACCGACCTCGGCAGACGGATCTGCGACCGGATGCGCGAACTCGGCATGCACCCGGTCCTGCCAGGCTACTTCGGCACGGTCCCGGACGGCTTCGTCGCCCGCAACCCCGGCGACGCCCGCGTCATCCCACAGGGCAGCTGGAACGGGCTGCGCCGCCCCGACTGGCTCGACCCGCGCACCCGGAGCTTCGCCGACGTCGCCGCCGCCTTCTACCGGCACCAGTCGGAACTGTTCGGCGAGGTCGGCCACTTCAAGATGGACCTGCTGCACGAGGGCGGCTCCGCCGGGGACGTCCCGGTGGCGGACGCCGCCCGCGCCGTCGAGACGTCCCTGCACACCGCCCGCCCCGGGGCCACCTGGGTGATCCTCGGCTGGCAGGCCAACCCGCGGCCCGCCCTCCTCAATGCCATCGACACCGACCGGGTGCTGATCGTCGACGGGCTCTCCGACCTGGACACGGTCACCGACCGGGAGACGGCCTGGGGCGGCGCTCCGTACGCGTTCGGCACCATCCCGAACTTCGGCGGGCGCACCACCATCGGGGCGAACACCGACCGGTGGACCGCCAAGTTCACCGCCTGGCGCGACAAACCGGGCAGTGCGCTGGCCGGCACCGCGTACATGCCGGAGGCCGCCGAACGCGACCCCGCCGCCCTGGAGCTGTTCAGCGAGCTCGCCTGGCGCGAGGAGCGGATCGACCGGGAGGCGTGGTTCGCCGAGTACGCCGAGATCCGCTACGGCGGCGAGGACAGCTCGGCTCGCACCGCCTTCGCCGCGCTGGCCGCCACCGCGTACAAGCTCACCAGCACCGACGGCCGCCCGTACGACTCGCTGTTCTGCCGCCGCCCCAGCCTGACCGCCTCCATCGGCACCGCCTTCGACCCGGCGGCGTTCGACCGGGCGTTCGCGGCGCTGCTCGGCGTACGGCCGTCGCTGCGCGACAGTGACGCCTACCGCCACGATGTGACCGACCTGGCCCGCCAGGCCCTCGCCAACCGCTCCCGCACGCTGCAGCTCCCGCTGCGCGTCGCCTTTCTGAGCAAGGACCTGGACACCTTCCGCGCCCTCACCGCACTGTGGCTGAAGCTGTTGCGGCTGAGCGACACGATGGCCGGCTGCCACCGCGCCTTCCTCCTCGGCCCCTGGCTGGAGGACGCCAAACGGCTGGCCACCAGCGCGGACGAGGCGGTGGAGCTGGAGCGCACCGCCCGCGCGCTGGTCACCACCTGGGCGGACCGGGCGGCGGCGGGCGAGCTCAGCAACTACGCCAACCGCGACTGGCACGGGCGGATCAACGACGTCCATGTGCCGCAGTGGGAGGCCTATCTGTACGAGCAGGCTGCCGCGATGGCCGAGGGCCGCGCGCCCAAGTCCTTCGACTGGTATCCGGCCGAGGAGGCCTGGACGAAGGACCGGCGCGTCTATCCGGTGCGGGCGACGGGTGACGCGTACCGCACGGCCCTGCGGGTGTACGACACCCTCGCCGCGGCCCCCTACCAGGGCTTCATCGACGTCAGCGCGGATCCGCCCGCCTTCACGCCCGGCAGCACTGGCACCGTCGCGGCCACCTTCCGCAACCTCAACGGGCTGCGCTCCACCAGCCGCGTCGACTTCGTCCTGACCGGCCTGGACGCCGAACCTCAGGGCGATACCTTCCTGAGCGGGGTCCCGGCGGGCGGCACAGGCACGGTCTCCTGGCGGGTGACGGCCCCGGCCGAACCTCTCACGGAGCCCCTGCGCCCCATGCCGTACGAGCTGCGCACGCGCTACGGCCCGCGCGGAGAGGACCCGGTGGCGGTCACCCAGAAGGGCGCGCTCTTCGTGGCGTCGCCGCCGGCCGCCGGGTGGCGCACCTTCACCAGCAACGCGGCCGTCTTCGGACAGCTCGGCGACCGCTTCGCGATCAACGGCGCGGGCAACGACCTGTGGCGGGGCACCACCCACTTCGGCACCGCTTACCGGGATGACGCGCTGGCGCAGGGCACGAGCGTCGTCCTGCGCGTGGACTCCCAGGAGAACACGAGCAGTTGGGCCCGGGCGGGTATCGTCGTACGCAACAGCCTGGCCACGCCCGGCGCCGCCGGCTTCCTGATTCTGGCTGCGACACCCGGCCAGGGCATCGTTCTGTCGTACGACACGAACGGCGACGGCACTCTGGACACGTACAAGCGCATCACCGGCGTCAAGGCCCAGGTGCTGCTGAGGCTCACCCGCAACGCGGGGACCTCCTTCACCGGCGCCTGCTCGACGGACGACGGCGCCACCTGGCGCACGATCGCCACGGTGTCCGTGCCGGGAGCCGCCGCCACTCAGGACGTGGGGCTGTTCATGAGCGCCGCCAGCGGCGGCAGCGGGGCACGGGGCACGGTGCGGTTCAGCGGGTGGTCGATCACGGCACCGCCGTCGACTACCGTTCCATAAGGGGGTTTCGCCGAAGATCCAGTAGATATCGATGTGCTGAGTCAGGGAGCCGACCGCCATGACCGCGATCCCCGCCACCACCGTCGCCAACTTCCGCGACCTCGGCGGCACTCCCCTGCGCTGCGGCCGTTCCGTACGATCCGGTCTGCTTTTCCGCTCCGGGTCGCTCGACCGGCTCGACCCCGCCGCCGATCCGGCCGTCGCCGCGCTCGGCATCCGTACGGTCGTCGACTTCCGCACCGCGGCCGAGCGCCTCGCCCGCCCGGACCGCATCCCGCCGGGCGGGCGGCTGCTGCTCGCCGATGTGCTCGCCGACCAGGTGGCGTCCGGCAGGATGCCGGCCGCCGCGCAGCTGGGGCGAGTGCTGTCCGATCCGGTGCTCGCCGAGGGGGAGTTGGGCGACGGCCGCGCGCAGGCACTGTTCGCCGACACCTACCGCGGCTTCGTCGGCACCGACTCGGCGCGCGCCGCCTATGGCGCCTTTCTCAATGAAGTCGCCGACCCCGAGTCCAGCCCGCTGCTCTTCCACTGCACGGGGGGCAAGGACCGCACCGGCTGGGCCGCGACGATCGTCCTCACCCTGCTCGGCGCGGAGCCGGAGACCGTCGAGGCGGAGTATCTGGCCGTCGACCCGGCGGTACGGCAGGCCTTCGCCCCGCTCGTCGAGGGATACATCGCGCAGGGCGGCGACCCCGAGACCGCCCTCGCGATCACCGGCGTGGTGCCGGAGTATCTGGCCGCGGCGCTGGACGAGGTCGACGCCCGCTACGGCACGATGGAGAAGTACGTATGCGAGGGACTCGGCGTCCCCACGGCGGCGATCGAGCGCATCCACGAGCGACTGGCCGGCTGAGGGCTCCGCGGTCGACGGCGGACCGCCCGCTGCCCCGATCGGGGCGTGCCGGTGACCATAGGACCATTCGCTCGTTCTGCTGAACGTGCGCCCACAGGATGTCGTCACCACGCCCGCCCCGCCGGCTCCCGCCCCCGCCCCCGCCCCGGGCCCTGTCTCGGTCGAGCAGGCCGAGGCGGTCCTTGTCGAGCACTACCCCCGGCTCGTGCGGATCGCGTATCTCGTACTGCCTCCGTCCCTCGGGCGCAACCGCCGTGTGCTGACTGCGCACGCCCTGGTGCAGCGCTCACTCCCGCGAGGCCGCACTACCCCCGCGGGAGCCGCGGACGCCGCGATCCCGCCCTCCCGTCGCGCGCAGGGCGACGCCGACCCCGGGTACGCGTATGTACGGGGGCGAGTGCTGCGCCAGGCCCTGGACGCCGGGCTCCCGCTGATGCGGCCGGCCTGGCCGAAGCGCGCCCAGTTGCCGCCGCTGCTGCCGCACGTCTGGGGCCTGCGGGTCTTCCCGCGCTCCGGCGGCGCCGATGAACTCGCCCTGGACCAGCGGCTCTCCGCGCTCTCCGGGCCCGCCAGGGCGGCGTATGTACTGCGCGGTCTGGAGGAGCTGCCCGACACCGATGTACGGCACGCCCTCACCGCCGCCGGGGTGGCGGATCCGCATGCGGCGCTCGCCCAGGCGGACGGGATGGACACGGCGGGGGATACCGCGCTGCTCGACTCCCCGGAGTTCGACCCGTGTTCGCTGCAGGCTCGCCCCACCGATCTGATGCGCCGCCGCCAGCACGTCAAGGCTGCTCTGGTGGCGGCCGCGGCCCTCGCGGTGTGCGGTGCGCTGCTCGGGCTGCCGGGCGACGGCTGGGGTCCGGACGGTGCGGCCGCGCCGCCGTACGCACGTAATCCCGCCGCCGAATCCGCCCTGGAGCCGGCCCGGTTGTCGCGGGTCTCCCCCACGGCGTGGCAGCACTCGTCCCGTACGGACTTCTCCGTATGGCCGACCCGCGGCGGTCTCACCGATGACCCTGCCCTGCTGCGCCGCGCGCTCGCCGTCTGGGCCAGGCCCGGCAGCGCGGTCCAGGTCTCCGCGACCCCCGGCACACCGCCCGGCCCGCCGATGGGTCCGCCGCAGCTGCTGTACGCGGGCGAGGTCGACCAGGCGCGTGTGGTGCTCCTCCATGACGGGCTGCGCGTGGTCCGGTACGCCGAGCCCAAGGACGGTACCGGCGGCGTGGCGCTCGACTTCGCGCGTACGGACGGGGCCGACGCCGCCTCGGCGGGCGCGCTGGTGGCAGGCCGCACCGACGGCAATGTCCGCTATCTGACCGCGCCCTGGGTGCGGAAGGTCTCCGTACGCAACCTGCTCGACCCGGCGTCGGAGCCGCGGCCGCTGTCCCGCGGCGCGGACGGGATCACGGCCCCGCTGGCGAGCCCGGCACAGGCGCGGGACTGCAAGGCCTGGGACGTGCTGGAGCTGCGCGACGCCACGGCCGACCGGTTGCTGACCGACCTCGGTGAACTGACCCCCGCCCGGCTCACCTCGGGCCCGCCGGCCGCCCCGCGGGACGTCACCGGCACGGCGGAGCGCGCCTTCTGGGCCCGCACGGCCTGTCTGCTGCCGGGGGTGCGGGCGCACGGGGTGCGCAGCGTCAACGCGTGGCAGTACGCGAAGCAGTCGCTACCCGATTCGAACGGCACAGCTCACTGGCTGTGCACCCGCGCGGAGACCTGGCGAGGCACCGGAAGCCGGGTCATGGCGCAGTTCCAGGCCCCGGCCGCGCAGGCCGGCGCCCCCGCCGCGATCGCGGCGCGGGCCGAGGACTCGCCGGCCTGCGGGGTACGGGATCCGAAGGTGCTGGCGGGCGTGCTCTGGAAGTCGCGGGCGGGGCGGTGGTACGTACTCGCGGCGGGCAGCGGGCAGTTCACGTCGCTCGCGACATCGGGCGGGGTCGACGGCAGCGCGAAGGGCAAGCTGCTGGCGGTGCCCGCGCGGGAGGGCGCGCGAGCGGAGCTGAACGGCCGACTGGCGGACGGCAGTCGGGTGGGCGCGCTGCACTGAACCGGCTTTAAGCCCCTCCCGAGGCCGCTCCCGGAAATCCGCTGCGGGGCGGGCGGCTGGCCCTGGACCTGTGGACGACGCCCGTTAGGGTGTTCGTATGACGACCGGGGTACGCCGCAGGATGGGCGTCGAGGAGCGCAGGCAGCAGCTGATCGGTGTGGCGCTGGAGCTGTTCGGCCACCGCTCCCCCGACGAGGTGTCGATCGACGAGATAGCGGCGGCCGCGGGCATCTCGCGGCCGCTCGTCTACCACTACTTTCCCGGCAAGCAGAGCCTGTACGAGGCGGCGCTGCGGCGGGCCGCCAACGAGCTGGCCGGACGGTTCCTGGAGCCGCCGGAGGGTCCGCTCGGGGCGCGGCTGCTGCGGGTCATGGGCCGGTTCTTCGACTTCGTGGACGACCACGGGCCGGGGTTCTCGGCGCTGATGCGGGGCGGTCCCGCCGTTGGATCGTCGACGACGAACGCGATCATCGACGAGGTCAGGCAGGCCGCGTACGAGCAGATTCTGACCCATCTGGGGATCGGGACGCCGTCGGCGCGGCTGGAGTTGGTCGTACGGTCCTGGGTGTCGCTCGCCGAGTCGACGGCGCTGATCTGGCTGGACGGGCGGCGGATTCCGCGCGGCGAGCTGGAGTTGCAGCTGGTGCACGACTTCGCGGCGCTGTGTGCGGTGAGTGCGGCCCACGACGAGGAGATGGCGGGCATCCTGCTGCACATCCTCGCGGACGAGCCGGCCGACGGGCCGTTCGGCGATCTGGTCGGCCGGCTCATGTCGCTGGCGCCCGCGGTGGGCAAGGTGCCGGCTCAGCGCTTGCGGTAGGACGGCTCCAGATCGCGGACCTCGGCGGAGACGAGGGGCTCGATGCCGCCGGCGGGCCCCAGGTGAGCGGCAAGCAGGTCGAGAACCGCCTCGGACAGCCGGGCCTTGAGCTCGGGGTCACGGCCCGGCAGCAGGGCGATCCCGATGTGGACGACGGCGTCGGCGGCGGAGCCCCCGGCGACGAACGTCTCGTCGACGCGGCGGAAGCGGGTCTTGCAGTTGGCGAGTTTGGTGTCGACGGTCTCGACGATCAGCGGATGCAGGGCGAGCGCAAAGCTCCGGCGGTCGAAGGAAGTCTCCAGGTTCTCGGAGTAGTCGACGGTGATCTGCGGCATCGGTGGGCTCCAGTGCGAGGTGGGCGGTGGCACGGCCAGTGAGGCGGGCTGTGGCACAGCCGGTGAGGCGGGCGGTGACAATCGCCTCCATGATCCCTGATTTCCGGCTACCGCGATCCCTTCGGCGGAGTCGTCAGCTGAAGGGCCAGCAGGGCCACATCGTCCACGCGGTGGCTGTCCGCGTACAGCGTGTCCTCCGCGCCGAAGACGAAGGCCGCGGCCGGATCGCCGGTGTGCCAGGCGGTGGCGGCCGCGGCCAGATCGGCCCAGTTCCTGTGGACCGTGCGCACCGTGCAGTTCCGTGGTCGCGGCGGCGAGCCGGGTCAGCCGGTCGGCCTGCGCCTCGGCGTCATGGCGGGAGCGGGCCCCGCGCAGGGCTGCCCTGACGACCGCCTCGATCTCCTCCCGCTCGACGGGGATCGTCAGATACGCGTCGAGTCCGCGGCTGCGCGGGGAGACCGCCGCTGAAGTGCACCACCGGCATCGCGGCGATCTCCGGATGGGCCTTGATCCGACGGCACAGTTCGAAGCCGTTCATGTCGGGCAGGCCGATGTCGACCAGCGCGGCGTCCGGCAACGCACCCGATCTGAGTCTCGTGTCGAGCTCGATCAGTGCGTCGCCGGCGCACGCGGTGGTCACCACCCGGTGACCCGCCCGGCGCAGCACCGCGCCCATGGCGTAACGATTGGCCTCGAGGTCGCCGACGACCAGCACCGTGGCTCCGTCGGCTCCGCTCATGTCCCGCTACCCCTCGGATCGGGGACACTCCGCTCCGTAGTTGATCCACCACGCCATCGCGTGATGGTCAGCCGCGGGCGAAGACGGCGACGGTGCGCGCCGGGACGGTGAAGCCGCCTGAACTCCCCTCGTAGGACGATGCCTTGGTGGTACGGTCCGCGCCCGCGGCTTGTACGCGGTGCAGGGCGTACGGCTTCCCGGCCAGCTCGGGGACCCGCTGGGTCTGCTGCTCGGGCGTCGCGTTGAAGACCACGACCAGGTCCCCGGCCCGCATGGTGATCACGCCCGGCGTCTCGTCCTTCCCGGAGCGCGGGAAGGAGACCGATGACTGCACCTCGCCCGCCGTGCCCAGACTGAATGCCTGCTCAGTGGCGCGGATGGTGAGCAGATCGCGGTAGGCGGCCGACGCGCCGTTGATCTGCGCACAGTCCGCCGTGAGCGATGTGGCTGTCAACAGGGGCTTCGCGTAAGGCCACTTGGCCTTGTTGTCGGCCTCCGGCGGCAGCCCGCGGCCGAAGCCGTTGCCGTCCCGGCAGTCCCAGTGGACCGCGTTGAACCAGTCGCCGCTGTCGTACGAATTGCGGTCCAGCGACTTGGAGCGGAGCAGGTCCGTCCCGGCCTGGGAGAGCGCGGGGCCCTGGGAGAGCGCCGCGGTCGCCATCGCCAGCACCTGCATACGCCCGCGGTCGGCCGGTGACGTACCCGGCGGCAGTTTGAAGGCGAGGGCGTCGTAGAGGGATTCGTTGTCGTGGGCGTCCGCGTAGGCGAGGGCGTCGCCGGGAGCGGAGGCGTACCCGGCCGGGGCGCCGTTGTAGTCGACCTCGGAGCCCTTGACGGTGCGGCCGGAGCTGTCGGTGAAACTGTACGCGGCGAGGTTGCCCGTAAGACCGACCTTGATCAGGTCCTGGTAGTGCAGAAGGCGGGCTTTCTGCTGGGCATCGGTGCCGTTCGACGATGAGGAGTTGGGGTCGGTGTAGAGCCCCGAGGCGAAGCCCTGGACGCCCGGGTCCTCGTCGAAGGGGCCGCCGCCGCGCACCGCGTCACGGGCCCGGTCGGAGAAGGTCGCCACTCCCGTATTGGCCATGTTCTTCTGGGTGGCCTGGACGAAGCGGGCGTCGTCCGCGATCTCCCCGAAGTTCCAGCCCTCCCCGTAGAGAATGATCTTCTTGCCGTCGACGCCGTCACGGGCGATGGTCAGCTCGTCGAGGGCCGCGCGCACCGCGAGGATGTTTGCCTTCGGGTGGTGGCCCATCAGGTCGAAGCGGAAGCCGTCGACCTTGTACTCCTTGGCCCAGGTGACGACCGAGTCGACGACGAGCTTGCCCATCATGGCGTTCTCGGGCGCGGTGTTGGCGCAGCAGGTGGAGGTGGCGACGGTGCCGTCGGCGAGCAGCCGCTGGTAGTAGCCGGGCACGATCTTGTCGAGTACCGACTTGTCGGCCTGGCCGCTGGCCACGGTGTGGTTGTAGACGACGTCCATGACGGTGCGCAGACCGCTGGAGTTCAGGGCCTGCACCATCTGCCGGAATTCGACCGTACGCCGGGCCCCTTCCGGGTCGGAGGCGTACGAACCCTCGGGGACGGTGTAGTGGAGCGGGTCGTAGCCCCAGTTGTACGCGTCCTTCGCGGCGGCCTTGGCGATACAGGCCTGCTGCTCGTCGGAGTCGGGTGCGTACACCTTCAAGTCGCAGGCGGGTGAGGCCTGGTCGGACTTCTTCTCCGGGATGGTGCCGATGTCGAAGGCCGGCAGGAGATGGACGTAGGAGGTGCCGGAGGCGGCAAGCGCGCGCAGGTGCCGCATGCCCTGCGAGTCGCGGTCGGTGAAGGCGAGGTACTGGCCGGGGTGGTTCGATGTGCGGTCCGCGACGGAGAAGTCACGGATGTGCAGCTCCTGGATCTGCGCGTCGCGCAGCGGCACGGCCGTGGGCTTCTTCGTCGAGGCCCAGCCCGCGGGTGCGAGCTTCGGATCGGCGAGATCGACGACCAGGCTGCGGGCGGAGTCGGTGGTCAGGGCGGTGGAGTACGGGTCGGTGACCTTGTTGGTGACGACCTTCTGCACGGCCGGTGCCCAGACCTTCACCGCGTAGCGGTACGGCTTCCCGGCCCAGGTCTTCGGCCCGGTGACCGACCAGACGCCACTCGCGCCGTCCCGCCGCATCGCGACCCTCTTCCCGTCGAGATCGAGGGAGACGGACTGAGCGGTGGGGGCCCAGAGGGAGAGCGTGGGCCGGCCGCGGTTGTCGAAGACGGGCCCGAGCTTCGCTCCGGTCGCGTCGTACAGGTCGTCGAGTACACCCGGCAGCTGTACGCCGGTGGCGGCGAGCAGCGCGCCGGTGGCCGCGCGCTGGGTGGCGATCAGCTGGCCGCGCAGGGACTCACGGACCCTGTCCCGGTCGCGGGGGTCGACGGTGAAGGCCGAGTAGTCCTTGAGATGGGGGTACTTGGTCTTCTGCGCGTCGCTGAGCGCGGACGGTGTGAGCCGCAGCCAGCGGCCCTCGTCCGACAGCGCCCCGTCGACGACGGAGATGTCGCCGTCCTTCGCGTACACCAGCTGCTGGCTGGTGGCGGCGGTGGCCTTCACCTTCCAGACGACGGTGTCCCGGTCGATCCACTGGGCCTCCGCCTTGGCCAGGTCGAGGGAGGGTGCGCCGCCGGTCTGCGGCAGCAGATACGTCGGCTGCCCGGCCAGCAGCCACACCTCGTTCGAGTACGTCGCGAGGTCCAGGGACTGGTCGGTCGGCAGGTCCTTCTGGTCGCCCTTGTGGACGATGTAGCTGAGCGAGGTCGCGCCGGCGGCCAGCGGCACCTCGAAGGTCACTCCGTACGCGTCCGTGCGCACCGGCTGGAGCGGCCCCGACCAGTCGGTGGGCGATGCGGCGCCCGTCCAGGTGTGCAGACCCCAGTCGTCGTAGTCGCCGTCGGCCCGGTGGTAGTGGAGGACGGCCTTGGTCTTGTCCTGCGGCGGGTAGGCGCCGTCGGGCGCTCGGTCGGCCTGGCCGTCCTTGCCCTGCTCGATCCACACCTCGCCGGTGCGGGCGAGGTCGACGGTGCGCTGCGGGCCGTCCGCGGTGCCGTTCTTCTCCACGGTGTACGGGACGGTCGCGGCACCCTCGGGGAGTTTGACCCAGGCGAAGGCGCCGTAGGCGTCCCGCCCGGTGAAGGAAGCCGTGGTGTCACCGGACCCCAGCTGCCAGCCGTCGTAGTCGGCGCCGGTCCGCTTGTAGTGGACGACGGCGTAGTCGCGCTCGACGGCCGCCGGCTTCTCGGGCGGCGGGGCCTGACCGGCGGACGTCGAGGCGAGAGAGCTCGCGGTACGGCCGGCACTGTCCACCACAACTGCCTTGTAGCGCAGGGGTGTTCCGGCCTTCACCTTCTGGTCGATGTACTGGGTGACCTTGTACGGGGCGTGGTCGGCCGAGCCGAGGGTGCGCCACTTGCCGTTGCCCATCTGGGCGGCGAAGACGACGCGGTTCAGCTGTCCGCCGGTGGTGTCCGCCGTGATCTCGACGGTGCCGGTGGCCCCGGCGACCGGGGCCTTGAGGGTCACGGTCGGCCTGGCGGCGGGCTCGGCCAGGGGCTTCGCGGCCCGGAGCACCACCGACGACAGCGCGGGAACGGTGAGCGTGATCCTGCCTTCGGTGGCGCGGACGGTGCCCGAACCGCCGTACAGGACCCGGAAGTCCACGGCGTCCACTGGCAGGGTCACCGTCTTGGGCGCGGTCCCGTTGTTGGCGGCGACGAGATACTCGATGGGCCCAGTGCGCGCCTTTGCGTCCGTACGGGAGAAGGCGTACACCGAGTCCTTGGAGTACCGCTCCTGCTGGACGCCGTTGCGCAGCGCCGGGTGGTCCTTGGTGAGCTTCGACAGCGCGGCGATCGACCGGTAGACGGGGTGCGCCGGGTCGTACGCGTCAGAGGCGTGGGTGCGGTCCGTGCCCAGCTGGTCGTCGTCCAGATAGTCGGCGGTCTTCGAGGCGAAGAGGCTCTGGCGGGCGTCCTTGTCGCCGCCCGCGCCGGTGAAGCCCTGCTCGTCGCCGTAGTAGATCACCGGGTTGCCGCGGCCCAGGAACATCAGCTCGTTGGCGAGCCGTGCGCGCCCGAGGAGTTCGGCGTCGTCGGCCTTCGGGTTGTCCTGCTTGAGGAAGGTGCCGATGCGGCCCATGTCGTGGTTGCCGAGGAAGGTCACCTGCTCATAGGCGTTGGCCTTGTCGGTGGTGTAGCGGTAGTCGTTGCCGAAGACGGCGGCGAGCTTATCGGCGGGAGCACCCTGCGAGGCGTAGGCGCGGGCGGCGTCCTGGAAGGGGAAGTCGAGCGTGGCGTCCAGCCGGCCGCGGGTCACATACGGCGAGGTGATCGCCGTGTCCGCGGCGAAGACTTCGCCGAACATGAAGAAGTCGTCCCGGCCGCGCTCGGCCGCGTACCCGTCCAGTGCGGTCGCCCACTGGGTCCAGAAGTCCATGTCGACATGCTTGACGGTGTCGATGCGGAAACCGTCGATGTCGAAGTCCCGCACCCACTTCTCGTAGATCTTCTCCATGCCCTTCACGACCTCGGGACGCTCGGTCCACAGATCGTCGAGGCCGGAGAAGTCGCCGTACTCGGCGCTCTCGCCCGCGAAGGTCGAGTCGCCGCGGTTGTGGTACATCGTCGGGTCGTTGAGCCAGGCGGGGACCTTCTGGCCACCGGCCGTCGGGGTGTACGGGAAGGAGTCGCCGTCGACCGTGCCGATCCGCTCACGGTCGTCGAAGGGGCGGCCTTCGGTGTCCAGGTACGGGTAGGCGCCGGTCGGCCGGTAGCCGTACTTCTTCTCGGCGTAGTCGACAGTGTCGGCGGTGTGGTTGGTGATGACGTCGAAGAAGACCTTCATGCCCTTGCCGTGCGCCTTGTCGATCAGCTTCGCCAGGTCGGCGTTGGTGCCGAAGTGGGGGTCGACCTGGGTGAAGTCGGTGATCCAGTAGCCGTGGTAGCCGGCCGAAGCCTCCTTGCCGGTGCCCTGCACGGGCCGGTTCTTGAAGATCGGAGCGAGCCAGATGGCGGTGGTGCCTAGGCCCTTGATGTAGTCCAGCTTCTGGGTGAGGCCCTTGAGGTCGCCGCCCTGGTAGAAGCCCTTGTCGGCCGGGTCGTAACCGGTCTCCAACCGCGAACCGGCAAGTCCGCCACGGTCGTTGGAGGTGTCGCCGTTGGCGAACCGGTCAGGCAGGACGAAGTAGAACTGCTCCCGCGTCAGATCATGCCGCGCGGGTTCGGCGGCGAGCGCCTTGTCGGAGGGCGGTGCGGGCGGTCTGGCCGCACCGGCGGCCGACCCGGCGGGTATGAGCGCCGCGAACAGGGCGGCCGCGACGGCGATCGCTGTGCCGCGCGGGGTGGTGGTGGTCACGGGTTGGTTCTCCTTGGGTGGAGGACAACTGAGGGATTGGTGTCGGGGGGGGCGGGCTGCGCGGGGGCGGGGCGCCGCCCCGGACCCGGCGACACCGGACGCGCCCGGGTCGGGGCACGAGCCCGCCCTCACTCCCACAAGCAGGCGAACCCAGTGCGCGGCCCGGCAAGGCGGGCGGCACATGGCCGCCGCAGGCCAGGAGGCTCGGCAACCACCGACGCCCCCCGGACAGGGCCTAACAGCTGCGCGCGCCCGCGTGCAGCGCCACCGCCGTGTTCGGGCCGAGCGTCGCCGTGAACTGGCCCGAGCCGTTCACCGTCACCCCCCTGCCGTTCTGCACATCGCAGTAGTCACCGGCCGGCAGTGACGTCTGGAAGGTACGCGTCAGCGCCCAGGCCTCGTGGTTGATGGCCACGTACGCCTTCGAACCCCGCCCGAACGCGATCTGGTCCCCGCCGTTGTCCCACCAGTTCGTGACGCCCTGACCGCGCGCCACGTTCCGGAAGGCCACCATCGAGGCGATCTCGCGCCAGGCGTGCTGGCACTTCCAGCCGTCCTGCCAGCACGCGTTCACCGTCCCGCCGTTGGGCGGCCCCGCGTCCCTGTCCGACCATTCGTAGCCGGAGTGGACGTCGGGCGCTCCGTACGGCCACGCCAGCATGAAGACATTCGCCAGCGTGTAGTTCGCGCCGTCCTTGTAGTTGAGGGTGTCGCCGCCGCGCTCGGTGTCGTGGTTGTCGACGAAGACCGCGGACTTGCCGGACTCCATGTACCCCCACCCCTCGCCGTAGTTCTTCAGATACGCGAGGTTCTCGTTGTTGAAGACCCGCTTGAGGGCGCGGGCGTAGCGGAACTCCTGGACGTCCCCCGTCCCCAGGTACTCACTCGGCGAGACCGCCTCGCCCGCGCCGTAGATCGCCTCCTGCTTCCAGTACGCGCCCGGGTTGCTGAGCCTGGACTTGATGTTCGCGAGATCACCCGCCGGCATGTGCTTGGCGGCATCGATGCGGAGGCCGTCGACGCCGAGCGAGAGAAGATCGTTCAGGTATGCGGCTATTCGTCCGCGTACGTACTCCTCGCCGGTATCCAGGTCGGCGAGCCCGACCAGCTCGCAGTTCTGGACGTTGGCCCGGTTGCCGTAGTTGTCGCCGATCTGCGAGCGGCAGTCGTCCATGTCGGCGCCCGAGTAGGTGCCGGGGTAGTTGTACTTCTCGTACGACGAGCCTCCCGTGCCGGTGCCGGATGCGGACGCCATGTGGTTGATGACGCTGTCGACGACGACCTTGACGCCCGCCGCATGGCAGGTGTTCACCATGGCGCTGAACGCCGCGCGGTCACCGAGACGGCCGGCGATCTTGTAGCTGACGGGCTGGTACGAGGTCCACCACTGACCGCCCTGGACATGCTCCTGCGGCGGTGAAACCTGAACAAATCCATAGCCCGCAGGTCCGAGCTGTTCGGTGCACGCCTTGGCGACCGAGGCGAAGCGCCACTCGAACAGGACGGCGGTCACGTCCTTGCTGCCCGGCGGCGCCGCGTCGGCGGCTTCCGGCGGTCCGGTCACGGCGACTGCCGCGCCCGCCACCAGGGCGAGTGCGGCAGCCAGAGGTCTGCTGGCCATATCTCCTCCTGCACAACGCTGTGCATGCGTGGGGGGGAAGTGCGAGTGACTGAGCAGCCTCGTGAGACAACGCGCCATGCCTGAAAAGGCTCTTGAAGTTTCTTGCGGCTCTTGCAGCAAGTGCCATGTCCTGCTGCGCAGCAGACCGTAGGAGGAGCATCCCCCGCGGTCAAGCCCCAGGACACAAGGAGGTTACAACCTGGAAACCTTGCCGCTTTCTTTCTGCAAGCTCTTTCGCAAGGTCTTGCAAGACTGTTAACTTCACGCCGCAGCAGCCCGGCCCGAGGGACAGGCAGGGCCTGACCTCAACGAGGAGATCACGATGCGCAAGGGCATATCGGTCGCCGCGATCGTCGGCGTACTGGCTCTTACCGCCAGCGCCTGCGGTGGCAGCGACGGCGGTAGCGACAGCAGCGGCAAGAAGGCGGCGGAGGACCCCAAGGGCGTCACCGGTTCCATCACCTGGTGGGACACCTCCAATGAGGCCGAGGGTCCGACGTACGACAAGCTGGTCGCGGCGTTCCAGAAGGAATACCCCAAGATCAAGGTGACGCGTACGCCGGTCTCCTTCGACCAGGCGGAGCAGAAGTTCAAGACCGCGGCCCAGTCGGGCAAGGGCGCGCCGGACGTCATCCGCACCGATGTCGGCTGGTCGGCCGGGTTCGCCAACCTCGGCTACCTCCAGCCGCTGGACAACACCCCGGCGCTGGACAACGCCGGCGACTTCCTGCCCGGCCCGCTCTCCACCGCCAAGTGGAAGGGCGAGACGGTCGGCGTGCCGCAGGTCACCGACACCCTGGGTCTCCTCTACAACAAGGAGATCTTCAAGAAGGCCGGCATCGCGGCGCCGCCGGCCACCTGGGACGAGTTCATCGCGACCGCCAAGACGATCAAGGCGAAGACGGGTATCACGGGCACCCAGCTCAACCCCGAGGGCTACTTCTCGCTGCCGCTCCTGTACGGCGAGGGCGCGGACATGCTCGACGTCGAGGGCAAGAAGATCACCGTGAACTCCTCCGAGGCCGTCAAGGGCATGGAGACCGCGCTCAAGCTGGTCCAGTCCGACGTCGCCCTCAAGCCCGCCACCACCGACGGCTATGTCGCGGCCCAGACGTCCTTCAAGGACGGCAAGGTCGCCATGGTGATCAACGGCCCCTGGTCGGTCTCCGACGACTACAGCGGCAAGGCTTTCAAGGACAAGAACAACCTGGGCATCGCGAACGTCCCGGCCGGCTCCTCCGGCAAGGCCGCGGCGCCCATCGGCGGTCACAACTACTCCGTCTACCGCGGCTCCAAGAACAAGGACGCGGCGTACCTCTTCGTGAAGTTCATGTCCTCCGCGAAAAGCCAGGAGCTCACTGCCAAGGAGATCAACACCCTCCCGACGCGCAAGTCCGCGTACACCGACGCCGTCACCGCCGACCCGGCGAAGAAGGCCTTCCAGCAGGCGCTCACCGTTGCCAAGTCCCGCCCGGTGATCCCCGGCGTCGGCGACCTGTTCGTCGCGTACGACCAGCACTACGTGAAGATCCTCCGCGGCGATGTTTCGCCGAAGGAGGGCCTGGATGCGCTGGCCAAGGAGTGGAACACCAAGCTCCTGAAGGACTACAAGATCGGCTGACGCCAGACTCCGGTCCGGTCGGCTGGGGGATCCGTCCCCGCCTCGCGTGGGACGGACCCCACGCGCCCAGCCGACCGGGCCGGTCCGCCGTGACTGACCAACCCCGTACGTACGGAGAGAGATGAGCACCCTCGTAGTCCGGACCAGAAGGTCCTTCACCACCCACTGGTACGCGTGGGCCATGGTCCTGCCCGTGGTGGTGGTACTCGCCGTGCTCGTCGGCTATCCGCTGGGCCGCGGCATCTATCTCTCCTTCACCGACGCCAATGAGGCCAACATCGGCCGGACGATCGGTGATTTCGAGGTCCCGGCGAGCTATGAGTTCGTCGGCCTCGACAACTACTGGAACATCCTCTCCGGCAAGGAGGGATCGTTCTATCCGCGCCTCACGTGGACCGTCATCTGGACCGCGAGCTGCGTCTTCCTGCACTACACGATCGGCCTTGCGCTCGCGATGCTGCTCAACCGCAAGATGCGCGGCCGCGCCCTGTACCGCGTGCTGCTGATCCTGCCCTGGGCGGTCCCGGCCTTCGTCGCCGCGTTCGCCTGGAAGCTGATGTACAACACCAACAACGGCGTGCTCAACGAGCTGCTGTCCAAGATCGGCATCGGTGCGGTCGACTGGCTCGGCGACCCGACCATCCAGAAGCTGTCGGTCATCGCGGTCAACACCTGGCTCGGCGTGCCGTTCATGATGGTCGCGATTCTCGGCGGCCTGCAGTCCATACCGCGAGAGCTGCACGAGGCCGCCGAAATGGACGGCGCCTCGCACTGGCAGCGATTCTGGAATGTGACGATGCCGGGTCTGCGGCCCGTCAGCTCCACCGTCATCCTGCTCGGCACCATCTGGACCTTCAACATGTTCCCGATCATCTACCTCGTGATCGGGCAGGCCGGCGGCACCGAGAGCGAGATCCTGGTGACGTACGCCTACCGCCTCGCCTTCCAGGGAGTACGGGACTACGCGGGCTCCGCCTCGTACGGCATCGTGATCCTCTCCCTGCTCCTGGTCTTCTCCGTCTTCTACCGCAGGATGCTCAGCCGTCAGGAGGTCGCCAAGTGAGTGCCGTCAAGGAAGCAGTGATACCGGCCACCACCCGCATCTCCGCGCGCCCGTCCGTACGTGCGCGGGGCGAGCGGTCCAAGGGCGCGTCGATCGCCCTGCACGCCGCCCTCATCCTCGCCTCCGTCATCGCCCTGTTCCCGATCGCCTTCATCGTGCTGGTCTCCATCCGCGGTGAGAACGGCTGGACCCACCCGATGGAGATGAGCGGCTTCACGCTCGACAATTACAGCCATGTGCTGGGCGACACGGAGTTCGCGACCTGGTTCCTGAACTCGGTCGTGATAGCAGGCGGCACCGTGCTGGTGGGCGTGCTGATCGCGGCCAGCGCCGGTTACGCGGTCTCTCGGATGCGCTTTCCCGGTCACAAGTCGCTGATGTGGTCTTTCCTGATCTCGCAGATGTTCCCGGTGGCGGTGCTGATCGTGCCGCTCTACAACATCATGGGGAAGCTGGGCCTGCTCGACTCGTACGGCGGTCTGATCCTCACCTACTGCTCGTTCTCCGTGCCCTTCTGCGCGTGGATGCTCAAGGGCTATTTCGACACCATCCCCGCCGAGATCGACGAGTCGGGCCGGATCGACGGACTGTCGCCGTTCGGCACGTTCTGGCGGCTGATCGTGCCGCTCGCCCGACCGGGCCTGGCGGTGACCGCGTTCTACACCTTCCTCACCGCCTGGGGCGAGGTCGCCTTCGCCTCACAGTTCATGAGCAGCGAAGGGAAGTACACCCTCTCGGTCGGTCTGCAGACCTTCGTCGGCCCCCACCGGGCCGAGTGGGGCCTGATGACGGCCTCGTCGGTGCTGATCCTGCTCCCCGCCGGCCTGCTCTTCTTCTTCGCCCAGAAGCATCTGGTGGCCGGCCTCACGGCAGGCGGCACGAAGGGCTGACCGGGAGACTTCGTATCCGGTCCGCGCACCACGCGTTGACCAGGGGGTGCGGGACATCCCCATATAAGACAGCACGACGTATTTGACGACCTAAAAGGGAACGCAAATGACCCAGGAGCTCGCTCCCACCCTCCGCCACCAGCCTGCCGCGCACTCGGCGGGCTGGTGGCGGGACGCCGTCATCTACCAGGTGTACGTGCGCTCCTTCGCCGACAGCGACGGGGACGGCATCGGCGATCTGCGGGGCATCCGCGGGCGGTTGCCGTACCTCGCGGACCTGGGCGTGGACGCCTTGTGGCTCACTCCCTTCTACGCGTCCCCGCAGGCCGACGGCGGCTACGACGTGGCCGACTACCGTGCCGTGGACCCGCTGTTCGGCGATCTGTCGGACGCCGACGATCTCGTACGCGAAGCGCACCGGCTCGGGCTGCGCGTCATCGTCGACATCGTGCCGAACCACACCTCGGACGAGCACGTCTGGTTCAAGGCCGCGCTCGCCGGAGGGGACGAGCGCGACCGTTACCACTTCCGCCCCGGCAAGGGCCGAGGCGGCGAACTGCCGCCCAACGACTGGGAGTCCGTCTTCGGCGGCCCGGCCTGGACCCGCACTGAGAGCGGCGACTGGTACCTCCACCTCTTCGCGCCCGAGCAGCCCGACCTCAACTGGGAGCACCCCGCCGTACGCGAGGAGTTCGAGTCGATCCTGCGTTTCTGGCTCGATCTGGGCGTCGACGGATTCCGTATCGACGTCGCCCACGGCATGGTCAAGGCGGCGGGACTGCCGGACATCGGGCTGAGCGAGCAGGCAAAGCTGATCGGCGCGCAGGTGCTGCCGTTCTTCGACCAGGACGGCGTCCACGAGATCCACCGCTCCTGGCGGTGGCTGCTGGACAGTTACGAGGGCGACCGCATCGGGGTCGCCGAGGCGTGGGCACCCTCGGCCGAGCGGCTCGCGCTGTACGTACGCCCCGACGAGCTGCACCAGGCCTTCAACTTCCAGTTCCTGACCTGCGCCTGGGAAGCGGACGCGATGCGGAAGGTCATCGACGAGTCGCTGGCCGCGACCGCGTCGGTGGGAGCGCCGACGACATGGGTGCTCTCCAACCACGACGTCGTACGCCACACCACCCGCTACGGCGGCGCGCCCGTGTTCTCCGACGAGTGCGGCCTGCGGCGTGCCCGGGCCGCGGTGCTGCTGACGCTGGCGCTGCCCGGCTCCGCGTACATCTACCAGGGCGAGGAGCTGGGTCTGCCGGAGGTCACCGATCTGCCGGACGCGGTGCGCCAGGACCCGGCGTTCTTCCGCGGCGCCGGCCAGGACGGGATGCGCGACGGCTGCCGGGTGCCGCTGCCGTGGTCGGGCGAGCAGGCTCCGTACGGCTTCGGCCCGGGCACCAGCTGGCTGCCGCAGCCCGAGTCCTGGAAGGAGCTCTCGGTCGAGGCGCAGACCGGCGATCCGCGCTCGACGCTGGAGCTGTACCGCTCGGCGCTCGCGCTGCGCAAGGACCTGCCGGGCCTCGGCGACGGGGAGATGGAGTGGCTGGCGGGCCCCGACGGCGTGCTGGTCTTCCGCCGGCCGGGTCTGGTCTGCACCCTCAACACGCTGGCTTGTGAGGCCGAACTGCCCGTCCCCGGACGGCCGGTACTCGCCACCGCCGCCCTCGAGTTCAGCGGCGGCACTGTCCGTATTCCGGGAGAAACGTGCGTTTGGTGGGCAGTCTGAGATGCGCCCGGTACAGTCCAATCCTGTGACCGCACCCGCACGACTGGCAGACATCGCAGCCCAGGCGGGGGTCAGCGAAGCGACGGTGAGCCGCGTCCTCAACGGAAAGCCCGGTGTCGCCGCGACCACCCGCCAGTCCGTACTCGCCGCGCTCGACGTCCTTGGCTACGAGCGTCCCGTACGGCTGCGCCAGCGCAGCGCGGGCCTGGTCGGACTGATCACGCCGGAGCTGGAGAACCCGATATTTCCCGCCCTGGCCCAGGTCATCGGGCAGGCGCTGACCCGCCAGGGCTATACCCCGGTGCTTGCGACGCAGACCCCGGGCGGGTCCACAGAGGACGAGCTGACCGAGATGCTCGTGGACCGGGGAGTCTCCGGCATCATCTTCGTATCCGGACTGCATGCCGATACGAGTGCCGACATGCAGCGGTACGAGCAGCTGCGGGCGCAGGGCGTGCCTTTCGTGCTCGTCGACGGTTTCTCGCCGAAGGTGCAGGCGCCATTCATCTCCCCCGACGACCGGGCTGCGATGCAGCTCGCGGTGACGCATCTGGCGTCACTCGGTCACGCTCGGATCGGTCTGGCGCTGGGGCCGCGGCGCTTCGTTCCCGTACTGCGGAAGATCGAGGGCTTCGTCCGCGCGGTCCAGGACCAGCTGGGACTGGATCCGCAGACGATCGAGACCGATCTCATCCAGCACTCCCTCTACACCCTGGAGGGCGGTCAGGCGGCCGCATCGGCGCTGATGGACCGCGGATGCACGGCGGTGGTGTGCGCGAGCGACATGATGGCGCTGGGGGCGATACGGGCGGCGCGGCAGCGGGGGCTTGAGGTGCCGGACGACATTTCTGTCGTAGGTTTCGACGATTCTCCGCTGATCGCCTTCACGGATCCGCCGCTGACCACGGTACGCAAACCGGTGCCCGCGATGGGTCAGGCGGCGGTCCGCACGCTCCTGGAGGAGATCGGCGGCACCCCGGCCCCACACAGTGAATTCGTCTTCATGCCTGAGCTGGTGGTTCGTGGTTCAACCGCGTCAGGACCCGGAGCCGTGGGTCGTCCGTAAGGAGTAGGGGGTGCGCCCCGAACGCTACCGGGGGACGATCAGTGTGGAGGAAGCATCTGGCAGACTCTCGTCCTATGGGTGAATCGACCGTGAAATCTATGGAAGGCCGGACGGCCACCCCGTCACCCATGGTGGACGAGGCCACCGAAGCGCCGTCGCGCAGTCGGCTGCAGCAGCTACGGTCGCCCGGCCGCCCGCGGATCTGGTTCGAAATCCTGCTGATCGCGGTGAGTTACTGGACGTATTCGCTGGTCCGCAATGCCGTTCCGGAGCAGAAGGAACAGGCGCTGCGCAACGCGGACTGGATCTGGCATGCCGAGCGGTCGCTCGGCTTGGCAGTGGAGCAGACGGTCAACCACGCCGTGAATTCGGCGACATGGCTGATCGTCTCGATGAACTATTACTACGCCACGCTGCATTTCATTGTGACGATCGGCGTGCTGGTGTGGCTCTACCGGAGCCATCCGGGCCGCTATGCGGCTGCCCGTCTTGTCCTGTTCGCGACGACAGGTGTGGCGCTGGTCGGATACTACCTGTATCCGCTCGCGCCGCCTCGGCTGATGAACGGCAACCACTTCATCGACACGGTCCTGGTCCACCACACCTGGGGCTCGATGGCCTCGGGCAACCTGAAGAACATGTCGAACCAGTACGCCGCGATGCCGTCGATGCACATCGGCTGGTCGCTCTGGTCCGGCGTCATAATCTTCGCGCTGGTGTCGGCGCCGTGGGGAAAGATCCTCGGTCTGCTGTATCCGGCGTTGACGCTGGTCGTCATCGTGGCCACCGCGAACCACTTCTGGCTGGACGCGGTGGGCGGCATGATCTGCCTGGCCTTCGGCTTCGTGTTGTCGTACGCGTGGTTCCGGGCGTATCCGCACCAGCTGCCGCGGGGGGTCCCGGCGGTGGAAGAGGAGGCGAGCCGCCCGCGGGTGGTTCGCGCGCTGAGCTTCTCGCGCCGCTAGGGCCGGCGATACCCAGACCGGCCCGCGTGCCTACGCCCCGTAGAACAACTCCTCCACGACCGCCCGCGCCCTCCGCGTGATCCGCCGGTAGTCGTCCAGCATGTCCCCCACGTGGCCCGGCCCGTACCCCAAGTACCGCCCCACCGCCCCCAGTTCGCGCGCGTCCGACGGGAACGTGTCCCCCGCGCGGCCGCGGACCAGCATCACGCCGTTGCGCACCCGCGTCGCCAGCACCCACGCCTCGTCCAGAATCTGCGCGTCCTCCGTCGCGATCAGACCCGCCGCGTGGGCAGCCGCCAGCGCCTCACGGGTCCGCGTCGTGCGCAGGCCCGGTTCCGCCCAGCCGTGGCGCATCTGGAACAGCTGGACCGTCCACTCGACGTCGCTCAGCCCGCCCCGGCCCAGCTTGGTGTGGAGCGTCGGGTCCGCGCCCCGCGGGAGGCGTTCGGACTCCATCCGGGCCTTCAGCCGGCGGATCTCGCGTACGGCGTCGTCGCCCAGCCCCTCGGCGGGGTAGCGCAACGGATCGATCAGGTCCACGAAGCGCCGGCCCAGCTCCATGTCGCCCGCCATCGGCTCCGCCCGCAGCAGTGCCTGGCTCTCCCATACCAGCGCCCACCGGCGGTAGTACGCCTCGTAGGAGGCGAGCGTGCGCACCAGCGGGCCGCTCTTGCCCTCCGGCCGCAGATCCGCGTCGATCAGCAGCGGCGGGTCCGCCGTCGGCACCTGCAGCAGCCTGCGCATCTCCGTGACGACGGTGTTCGCGGTGCGGGTCGCCTCCTGCTCGTCCACCCCCTCGCGCGGCTCGTGCACGAAGAGCACATCCGCGTCGGAGCCGTAACTCTGCTCGTGCCCCCCGAAGCGGCCCATGCCGATGACCGCGAACCGCGTCGGCAACGTGTCGCCCCAGTGCTCCCGCACAGCCGCCCTCAGCGCGCCCGCGAGCGTCGCCGCGTTCAGGTCGGTGACCGCGTTCCCGACCCGGTCCACCAGCGCCCCCGGGTCCGCCTCGGCCGGGCTGTCCTCGGTGCCGTACGAACCGATCAGATCGGCCGCTGCGGTACGGAACAGCTCCCGCCGCCGCACGCCACGGGCCGCGGCGACCGCCGCCTCCGCCGTGTCCGCGCGCCCGACAGCCGCCAGGATCTCTTGTTCCAGATGATCCCGGCCGCGCGATTTGAGGCCCTCCGGGTCGCCGAGCAGGGCCACCGCCTCGGGCGCCCGCAGCAGCAGATCGGGGGCGAGCCGCCCGGCGGACAGCACCCGCGCCAGGTTCTCCGCGGCCGCGCCCTCGTCCCTCAGCAGCCGCAGATACCAGGGCGTCTTGCCGAGCGCGTCGGACACCTTGCGGAAGCCCAGCAGCCCGGCGTCCGGGTCGGACGAGTCGGCGAACCAGCCGAGCAGCACGGGCAGCAGGGTCCGCTGAATCGCGGCCTTGCGGGTCACACCCGACGACAGCGCCTCCAGATGGCGCAGGGCGGCGCCGGGATCGGCGTAGCCCAGCGCCTCGAGCCGCTGCCGCGCCGCCTCCGGGCTGAGCCGCGTCTCGCCGGGTGTGAGCTGTGCGACGGCGTCGAGCAGCGGCCGGTAGAACAGCTTCTCGTGCAGCCGCCGCACCACCGACGCGTGGCGCTTCCATTCCTTGTTGAGCTCGGCGACCGGGTCCGTACGCAGTCCGAGTGAGCGGCCGATACGCCGCAGATCGGCCTCGTCCTCCGGCACCAGATGCGTACGCCGCAGCCGGTACAGCTGGATGTGGTGCTCCATGGCGCGCAGAAAGCGGTACGCGGAGTCCAGCTGCGCCGCGTCCGCCCGCCCGACATAGCCGCCTGCCGCCAGCGCCCGCAGCGCGTCCAGCGTGCTGCCGCTGTGCAGGGTCGCGTCGCTGCGCCCGTGCACCAACTGCAGCAGCTGTACGGCGAACTCGACGTCCCGCAGCCCGCCGGGGCCCAGCTTGAGCTCGCGCTCCACCTCCGCGACCGGGATGTTGTCGACGACGCGGCGGCGCATCTTCTGCACGTCAGCGACGAAGTTCTCGCGATCGGCGGCCTGCCACACCAGCGGTGAGACGGCCTCGATGTAGTCCTCGCCGAGCGAGGGGTCCCCGGCGACCGCCCGGGCCTTCAGCAGCGCCTGGAACTCCCAGGTCTTGGCCCAGCGCTGGTAGTACGCGAGATGGCTGGAGAGAGTGCGCACCAGCGGGCCGTTGCGCCCCTCGGGCCGCAGATTGGCGTCGACCGGCCAGATCGTGCCCTCGACCGTCGTCTCGGAGCAGATCCGCATCAGGTGGGACGCCAGCCGGGTCGCGGCCTGCATGGCCTTGCTCTCGTCGGCGCCCTCGGCCGGCTCGCCGACGAAGATGACGTCCACGTCGGACACGTAATTGAGCTCGTGGCCACCGCACTTGCCCATGGCGATGACGGCGAGCCGGCACAGCGCGGCGTCGGCGGGCGCGGCGGTCCGGGCGATGGCGAGGGCGGCCCGCAGTGTGGCCGTTGCGAGGTCGGCCAGTTCGGCGGCGGTCTCGGCGACGTCCGTCGTGCCGCACACATCGCGGGCCGCGATGGAGAGCAGGCACCGCCGGTAGGCGATCCGCAGTGTGACCGGGTCGTTCGCATCGGCGAGGCAGCGCTCGAACTCCTCGACGCCCGGGTGCAGATCGGTCGCCTCGTAGGTGACGAGGGCCTTCCAGTCGCTCGGGTGGCGGGCCAGATGGTCGCCGAGCGCTTCGGACGCGCCGAGCACTCCGAGCAGCCGGTCGCGGAGGGGCTTCGCTGTGACCAGGGTGTCGAGGAGGCTCTGCCGGACCGCCGGTTTCTGCGCCTCCACGAGCCGTACGAGGCTGCGGAGCGCGAGGTCGGGATCGGCGACCGCGCCGAGCGTGTCGAGGAGCACGGGGTCGCTTCGTACGGATGCCATGTCGGGGAGGCCGAGGAGCCGCTCGGCGGCGGAGGGATCGGTGAAGCCGTGCCGCAGCAGTCGCGTGAAGGTACTGCTTCTGCGCCCCGGCACCGTCATCCCGCCGTCTCCCGTCCTGCCCGGTCAAGGTATGTCCGGTTCGATCCCGATCAAGGTACGGGTTCGAGCCTAGCCGCAGGGGCCCGCGAGGGACCCCGGTGATCCTCGCCCTTAATCCTCGCCCTTGCGCGCAGCCTGGCATCCGGCGGGATGACCGCCGGCCGATGAGTACGGGGGCCGGGCGCGGTCAACACATTCGGTGACCCCGAATGTGTGAGGACCGCGCCATGCCTGAAAGCACGCACCTGCCCGAGCGGACCCCGGTGGCCGAGCTGGACGCCCGCTACAGCGACCCGAAGGCCACGGCCGCCGACTGGGACCGGGCGGTCGCCCTCCTGGAGGCCGCCGAGATCTTCTGGCTGTCGACGGTCCGCCCCGACGGCCGCCCGCACGTCACCCCGCTGATCGCCGTGTGGCAGGACGGCGGGCTGCATTTCTGCACCGGCGCCGACGAGCGCAAGGCCAGGAACCTCCGCGACAATCAGGAGGTGGTCCTCACCACTGGCGCCAATGCCCTCAAAGAGGGCTACGACCTGGTGATCGAGGGCACGGCGGCGCGCGTGAGTGACGAGGCGCGACTGCGCTCACTGGCCGCC
Source organism: Streptomyces sp. NPDC000880 (assembly GCF_053599675.1). Lineage (NCBI taxonomy): Bacteria > Bacillati > Actinomycetota > Actinomycetes > Kitasatosporales > Streptomycetaceae > Streptomyces > Streptomyces sp. NPDC000880. The sequence goes on from NZ_JBSFMS010000077.1 coordinate 32,331, forward strand.
GCGTACACCGAGAAGTACGGCACGGACTGGCAGTTCGACGTCCGCGACGGCACCTTCGTGGGCGACGGCGGCCCCGCCCTGGTCTTCCGCGTGGAGCCACGGACGGCCTTCGGCTTCGGCAAGGGCGACCCGTACGCCCAGACCCGCTGGCAGTTCACCCAGTTCGCACAGTGATTCGCACAGTGATAGGGAGCAGCACCGATGGAATGGACGCTCGAAGTCGTCACCGTTCCGGTCACGGACCTGGACCGGGCGAAAAGCTTCTACGAGGACAACTGCGGTTTCAAGGTCGACACCGACACCCGCATCAGCGACGACGTCCGCATCATCCAGCTGACCCCACCGGGCTCCCGCTGCTCGATCGCCCTCATCTCGGGCATGCCTCCTGCCCCGGGCCAGCGCGCGATGGAACCCGGCTCGCTCCAGGGCCTCCAGCTGTGCGTGACGGACATCCACACGGCCCACTCCGAACTGGCCGACCGTGGCGTGGAGGTCAGCAACGTCCAGCACCTGGGCGCGAACGGCTGGGAGGACGGCAGCGGCGACACCTGGAACTCGTTCATGTTCTTCAAGGACCCCGACGGCAACGGCTGGGTGGTCCAGGAGGCACCGGCACCGCTGGCCGACCGCTGAGCCGGGAGACCTTCGCTCCGGCGGGCAGCGACTGGATGTGCACGGCCAACCCGATGGCCGTAATCGGGAGTTCGCCGTGTCAAGGACCCGGCCGGCAACGGTGGGGCGGTGCGTGAGTACCGCGTACGCGGTACTCAC
>NZ_JBSFMS010000078.1:0-33009 GCF_053599675.1 Streptomyces sp. NPDC000880
AGGTCTCCGCGGGGCCCGTTTGTGACACGTAGGTGAGGCCACTGCCCCTCGGCTATCCCGGACACTCGGCCGTGACCGCCGAGGGCTTCGGCGGCCTTGGGGTTTTGCTGGAGCCAGGCGAGAACCTCGGAGACCGGGTCCGCGTCGGCCAGCTCGGGAGCGTCGGCCATCAGGTGCGGGCGACGTAGCCCTGCGTCCGCAGACGCTGAGCAAAGTCCGGCGAGACGCGGATGCTGTCGCCCGGCTGGTAGTCGACGCCCTCAACGCGCAGGTAATGGGAGAGGGTGACGGTCTCGGGCTTCACACCGACGGCCAGCATCGTGCCGACGAGCGGCGGGGCGCCCTTGGCGGCAGTCTCTGGCTCGGCAGTGGTCGTGGTCTTCTTCGGCTCGGCGGCCGCCGCGGCAGCAGTGGGTTTCGTAGTCATGCTGCGCACTGTGGAGTCCGTCGGGGCTTGCGTCTCGTCCTCAGCGGCGGGCGGCGACGATGGCGGCACCTCGGGACATGAAGTGGGCGCCGTCGGCGACCAGGTTGCCGGGGTAGACGGTGCCGACTTCCGCTTCGACAACCATCGGGGCCTCAGCCGTGACGGTTACCGTGACCCTCTTGCCGGCGATGACGGGCTGGCCCGCGTTGATGTGCCGGGCAATGCCCTGTGGGTCCTTGTGGGCGGTGCACCGGCAGTTCTTCAAGTTCGCGACGGCTCGGGACGTGTGGTCGCGGGGAGCGGCCATGTAGGTCTTCTCACCAAGGCCGCGGTGCTGGCGGTCCCAGTCCATCGAGTTGATCGAAAACCGGAGATTGCCGGGCACGGTCTGGCCCTGGGCGGACACATGGGTCGGTCGGACCCTGTGGTCGCCCATGGTGACCCACTGCTTGGTGGGCGGGGCGAGCCGTCGCGCCTCGAGCACGACCTGGTGCGCGATGCGCTGAACATGCGGCGCGACCATCTTGGCGAGGGCCTCTTCGAGCCCGGGCGCGGGCGTGAACTTCGCCATCAGGGGACCTCTGGAGGGTTGAGGGTGGCCGTGGCCTCCACGTAGTCGGCATCCGGGCAGCCGGGCACCGCGTGGTTGCGGGCGCTGGTGACCGTCCAGGACAGCCCGGTGTCGTCCGTGACGGTGTCGCCGGGCTCGACCGGCCATGCCCGGGGATCCAGGCGCATCGACCATGACCTGTCGGGCTGTTCGAGTGCGGAGCCGGGCCAGGTGCCGCGCGGCTCGGGGCGGACATTCGGGTCCGGGGGGACGGGCACACCGTTGGCGTCCCGCACCCAGGGATGCGGGAGCACGTACACGGTGAGGACCCGGTTCGGGAGGACGACAGCCACGGGTCAGCCCTGTCCGGCCACGACGAGAGCCTTGGTGATGCCGGTGTTCACCGCGGCGACGTAGGCCGTGAACGCCGCGGTGGTGTTGGCCCGGTTCGCCCGGCTCATGTCCCCGTTGAGAAAAAACAGGGTGCGTTGGGCGGTGCTGATCTCCAGCTGTACGCCCATGCCCCGCGTGCCCCGGTTGCAGATGTTCGCCGTGTCGGTTCCGTCCAGCTCCGCGCTGGCGATCTGCACGGTGAACCCAGCCTCCTTCAAGGACTGGCCGATCTGGTCCCGCAGGTTGTAGTCGAGCCCACCGAGGTAGGTGATCGCGGTGGTACCCGACGCGCCGTGCCAGGACACGATGTGAGTGGCCGTCTGCGCCATGGCGAGGGCCTGCGGCTCGTCGTAGCGGGTGGACGTGACGTGCAGGTCGCCGTTGGCCCCGACCGCCTTGAAGCCGTCGAGGGTGTAGAAGTCGTGGACGTCGCCGGCAGCGGCGTCCGCGAGCTCGGTGGAGCCCTGCTCGATCCCGCCACCGTGGATGGCGAGGTGAAGCAGCGTGGAGAACTGGGAGATCCGCCAAAGCCGTTGGTAGTCGATGCCCTCGATCTGCCCGCTCGCAAGCTCACCGTAGGACTGGTAGAGGTCGCCCATGCGGGGCGCTCCTTTCGTGGGTCAGCGTCGGCGGTACCGGCTGGAGGAGTACGGCCAGGGAGCGCGCGAGGGCTGACTCAGGGGCCGGTACAGCCTGCGGCGCAGGCCCGTAAGGGACTCGATCGTGGGGAGCGCCCCGGCCTGCCCGGAGGCAGGGGCCGAGTCGTAGGAGATGGACTGTCCTTCGGTGCTGACCGACGAAACCCGGCGCCCCGCGCCGCCAGCTCCGCCGGGGCGCTGCCGTTCCGATTCCGCCGCGTGGGCGGTGACGTACCGGACGACTGTCTCCTCCTCGGCGCCGTTGAGCCCGATGAGAAAGTCGACGTCGTATGTACCGTCACCGCGGGGACGGTAGGCGACCACCTCGACCAGGTCGTCCTGGTCGGGCAGCGGCCACGACTCCGGGTCCTCGAGGTTGTCCAGCCACCGCGGTGTGACCGCGCGCAGGGTGACGGCTCGGGGCACCAGGGGGCGCTTGAGGTAGGCGACGACGTCCGCCTGAGCTTTGCGCAGGGCCGTCTCGAACGCCGCGCGCTGCTCAGGGGTCAGGGGAAGCGGTACGCCGAGTTCGTCGGCGACCGCTTCCGGGGACGTGACGAGGCCCAGCCCGCGCGGGAGGTCGAGGAGCAGCGACGTGTCCTTGACGGGCTGCGCCCCTTCGGCGGGGGTGAAGGTGACCATGCCCCAGTAGCGGCCCGGGGCCACTTCCGGCACTTCGAACCGGTACGCCCCTGGCCGTAGCCGGACGGCGGGGCTCGCCGCGGCGACCACGGGGCCGCTGCGGTCGGGCGTGCCGTACAGGTCGAGACGGCTGACAGCTCCACCGGCCGGTTCCGGGTCGTAGCGTGCCCCGGCCCATACGGGCTTGTAGTCGTAGACCGACACCCCTGCCCCTCTCTACTTCTCGGAGTCGGCGGTGCGTGCCGCCTGAGCGACGAGCCGCTCGAGGATGCGGGCGGCAATCGATTCAGAGACGACGGCCCCCTTGGGCTGCAGCAGCCGCTCAACGGGGTTGCGGTGCGGACCGAGGAATGTGCGCTCGACCAGGCGCACGGTGCACTGCATGGTCGAGCCGTACGGCGTGAGCGGCTGGAACACCGAATCCGGGTCTGCCGGCGGCTGCTTCGTCGCGTCGTCGAGGATGACGTCCGCGAGGTTCTCCTCGTCGGGGATGACCTCCGTGGGCGTCGCGTACCCGGGAGAGGCCGGGGGCTGCGGCGCTTCCGCGATCTGCGGCGGCTCCAGCGGGGCGACGTCGGGGGCCTGCGGGGCAGAGTCGGGTGCCGCGGCGGTCTCCTCCGGCGCAGTCTCCTCGGGCATGGTCTCCTCGGGCGTGGTGGTCTGCTCCGTGGTGGGCTCCGCAGGCGCGGGTGTCTCGGCCTTCGCGGCGGTGGGCTTACGGGTTCGGGCGGTGGCCATGGTGGCTCCCTCTGCGATGTCGATCCGGTTGCGCGCACCGTGCACATCACGGCGTGCTTGTGTCGCGCCCTACGCAGGAGGCCCCCGCGCGCTGCGTGGGGGCCCCTGGCAGATGCGGGGTCAGGCGTACGTGTAGCCGCCGGTCTTGGTGACGTTGCCTGCGTCGTCGACCGCCACGACGTCCTTCGCCCCCGCCGTACCCGCCGGGCTCCTGACGGTCAACTCGGTGGCGGAGACGATGAGCAGGTTCGTTCCTGGCGTCGCACCGAAGTTGACGGCGGAGACCCCATCAAGGCCCGTTCCCTTGATCGTCACAGTGGTGCCGCCGGCGGCGGGGCCGGTCGCCGGGGAAACCGACGCGATGGTCGCCGCGGTGAACAGGCGGTCGATCTCGGACTGAGGGACGATCGTGCCAGCCTGGTAGAGCAGAAACCGCTTGGAGCCTTCCGGGCGGCCGTCGCCGCGGCCGTACGGCTCCGACTGATAGACGTCCTCGGTGATGCGCTTCGGGGTGTCGGTGACGGCCGTCGACGGGAACGCAGCCTTCGTGACCCGCTGCCCGTTCGCCTTATAGATGCCCATGGGTGCCCTTCCTCGCTGTGATGGTCGGGGGAAGGATGGAGGGGCCTGAGTGCTTGGGTCGCGCTCTGCCCAATTCACGCCTTGCACAATTGGGCAAGAATGATCTTGGTCGGCGAATCGGGCCGCGATCCGCGCATAGATCAGCTCGTTCAGTACGGCCTGCCCCCTATAGGAGTCTGAGGTCGTCCCAGCCGTCCGGGCCCACGCTGAAGACGAGTAGGCCCTGTTGCGACACCTCTCCTGAGCGCACCGAGTACCAATCTGAACCGGAATCGAGTGTGGGTGCCTGAATGTGGAGCCGCCCATTGCCGAGCTGCTCTGCTCGGAAGTGGTGGTAGTGCCCGGTGATCAGGATTTGAGCGTCAGCGACCGGCTGACGGCCGAAGGTCTGCCCGCGCCACCAGTCGCCAGCCTTCTCCGGCCGCGGGTACTGGTGGCCGTGCGCCAGGCCCACAACGGTCCCGGCGATGTCGAGACTCACGGTGTCACGCCACCGCTCCGGCACGACGAAGCTGACGTGTCCGTACGCGTCTTGATTGTGGGCGTAGGCATCGGCTACCTGGCTGAGTGCCTCTATGCCCCAGTCGTCGACCGGGGGGCCTACGGCGTCCTTCCCGCGCCTCACGCGCGCGTGGTTGGAGCCGCACGTCGCCGCGACGACACGGCCGAACCTTCCGGCGAGCCGGTCCAGGCCCTCGAACGTCAGCCTGCGGTGGACACGGATCATCTCCGTCAGCGTGAGGTCGTTCGTGAACGCCTGCTGTGCGGTGTTTTCGAAGCCCTCAATGCAGTCCCCGGCATCCGTCCAATAGGCGACGGTCGGGGCGCGGCCCACGGTCTTGAGGTCGCGAATGTGGTCGTCGAGCCGGTCGAAGCGGTCAGCGATCCGGGCAACCAGCTCCGGGGTTCCGCCGTCGCGGCCGACCTTGCCGGCCTGCGCGTCGGCGTAGACGACGACCAGGGCCCGCTCTGCCGTGTCGACCGCAGTGCGCGGCTTCCGGCGGCGGCGCATCGCGTCGCGCACCAGGGCGTCGACGTCGCCGGCAGACAGCCAGGCGGGAGTAGCCGGTTCGACGACGTACCGGCAGCGCCACACAGGGCGGGTGACCGCGTCGTCCCCCTGGGCGTCGCGGTGCCAGGCGGCCGGATCGTGCCGCGCTTCGACCAGACGCACGCGGAACCCATCGGGGATGGCGAGGCCGAGGGCTTCAACGCGCTCGCGCCAGTCCGCTTCGCTGTTGGGAGGCTTCTCGGCCGCCGGGGCGGTGACGACCATCGTGCCGCCCGGCTCGTACCTCACGCCGGACTCCCAGCCGCGCGGTGCGGCAGCCTGGGGGCGCTGGATCTGGGTGGGCTGGGCTTGGCCTTCCCCGGCGGGCTGCAGGAGCGCCTGCAGATCGGTGGTCAGCGTCATCGCGGGCACCGGCAGCCGTTCGACTCACCGCGGCGCCTGTGTCGGGCGACGGTGTACGCGGTGACGATATCCCCGTACTTGCTGAGAGTGTCAGCGATCGCCTTCGCGGTGATCTCCGGGGTTTCCAGGGCAGTGCGGAGCGCGGCCGCGGTGGGCTCGTCCGCACGGTCAACGAGAGCGCCGACGCTGCACGGTGGCCCCTTGCGTACAGCGGGGGCGCTGGCGAGCGCTTCCAAATCTGCCGCAAGACCAATGGGTTGAATCTCGATCACCAGGCGCCCTCACAGTCTGCCGGAACGACGAATGGGGCGGACCATATGGCCCGCCCCGCTTAACGTCGCTTGCAGACAGATCAGTCGTCCTCGGCCAGCTCGCCGCCTTCAGCGTTCACCGCGTGCTTCAGCGACGCCGCGTACAACTCGCGTTCCTCCGGCGTCCCGTACAGCGCCAGCAAGCCACGTGCGTAGTCGAGCTTCGGACCGATCTCCTGCCCCCTCGGATGGGCATGCGACCACAGCTCCAAGTTCCCGGATTTGAACCGCCCGCGCTCATCGAGGCCCAGAGGCCCGGCGGTCCGGTTGTCGTGCCGCACACCGTTGACGTGGTGAACGGTCTCGGTCGAAAGGAGCAGGCGCCCGAGGAGCTCTTCAACCTTGAGCCGGTGCTCCCCCTTGGCCGCCTTTCCTCCGCCCTGGGAGATGACGCGGTAGCCGTCGGCGTTGATGTACCCCTTGCCGTTTCCTGTCCGGTAGTCGGTCCCGCAGGTCTTCGAGCAGAAGCGCCCTACGGCTGAAGCCGACCGGGCGTACGGCTGGCCGCAGTGATCACAGTCCCGTGTCACCTGGTGGCTACGAGAAGCGGCCACCTTGCAGGGCCTCGAGCAGTACCGTGCAGTCCCCGCAAGAGCCTTGATGACGTAGAAGTCTTCCCCGCAGTGCTCACACGCCTTCGTGACGCCGGTCTTCGGCTTAGAGGCTCGCTTCCGGCACTCTGCGTCGCAGAACACCCTCTCGCCCCGTACATCGGCCTTACGCCGTACGGCCTCCGCGCCGCAGGCGGCACAGGACAACGTCACCAGGTTGGCGGCCTTCTGGCAGTCACGGGAGCAGTAAACGGCACGCCCCTCCTCATGAGCACTTACCTGGCAGCCGGATGCCTTGAACGTCAGCCTGCACCGGGCGCAGGGAAGCGCGGGGTGCTTCCTCTTCGGGCCGGTCTTGCGTGGCTCGAGATCCCCGTTTCTCCGCATGCGCTGGTAATGCAGGTTGCACCAGTCGAGCCGCCCAATCCGCAGATCAGGGCATCCAGGCGCAAGGCATTTCTCGGGCTCGCCCGCTGTCCGCTGGGGAGTGTTGCTGCCCTGAGTAGACTCGCTCACGCAGGCACCTCCATATCAGGTGTCGCCATGGCCCCGGGACGGTTGCCTCCGTCGCCGGGGTTTCTGCTACGCAGAAAGCATGATCACCATATCGCAACTCCAACAACTTCCACAGCGAAATAGGCACGACTGAGGGGCCGCCTCCTACAGGAGACGGCCCCTCAAATGGCACCGCTACCAGCCCATTACGGGGTCGGAGTGGTCCATGTGCCTATGACAAACGACTCGGGCCTTGGGACTTCCAAGGCTACGCGCTCGTCACCTCGGAACGTGATCAGACCCTGCTCGTGGTTGGTGCCGTTCTCGGTGGAGACGGTGACCGAAACGCTCTCCCTGTCGTGGAGTTGCGCACCGAGACCGAAGGCGCCGACCAGGAACTGGTCATCCGCCATGGCGGTCGTCTCGACGACGTTGAGGCGCCACACGCGCTTCTCCGCGCCGATCGCGACCTGCAGGGCGATGCGGAAGGCCCCGGTGTCGTCCTCTTCGACCTCGACCTCTTCCCACATCGTGGGGCTGAGGACGATGCCGGTCGGGTCATATTCGGCGAGCAGGGCCTTGGTGATGCTGCGCCGGATCTGCACCGAGTGCTTGTCGGTGGCGAGGCCGGTGTACTGCTGAACGCCAGGCGTGTTGAACAGGCCGGTGATGGACTGCCCGTCGCCGACGGAGTGCAGGAGGTCCCAGTCCTCCTGGTACTTCACTCCCTCCACCATCCTGGTGTTGATGAAGGTCTTGAGGCGCGGTTCGTCCGAGAGGATGTTCTTGTGCGAATCGAGGAGATGCGCGATCTCTGCGACCGGGTACATCACCGGGACCAGGGACAGCTTGGAGCGCGGCGCCCGGCCCCAGGTGTCGGTGTCTGCGCCGGTCGCCGGGGACACGCCGTCGGCGGCGTACCTCTCCTTGACCTGCTTGGCGTTGTTCGTCCAGCCGGTCTCCCGCGCGCCGTACAGGACGGCGTGCCTCGTCGAGGACTTCGGGAACAGGTCCCGGATGTGCCACTTGCGGTAGGCCCGCTCGGCGATGCCGAGGTTCTGGGCGGAGCCGAGGGTCTGGTGGGTGACGGTTCCCGCGGACAGGGAGAAGATCGACTTTCCTTCCATGTCCGCGCGGATGCGGCTCTCCTCCCGGAAGCCCTTCTCCGCCGCACGCTTGTAGGCGTCGGACTCTACGAACAGGTCACCGAGGGACTTTTCCTCAATGCCCTGCCGCTGCCCGTAGTGGAGGCCTGCGGTCGACGGGGCGTCGGGCTCGCTCAGGTACTGCTTGACCTCGACCAGGCCCTGCTCGGCGTCGATGAGGGCCTTGATCTCCTGAGCCTCAGCGGAGACCTTCTTGAAGGCCTTCGACTGCTCGGTGCTGACGACGAAGCCGCCGTCCTCGACCTTGAAAGTCTGCGAGATCCGCTCGGCTTCGGCGCTCTTGGCCTGGAGCTGTTCCTGGAGCGACTTGAGGCGACTGTTGTCCGGCATGTGCTCTCTCTCCCTGATGCTGGGGTGCGGTTGACGTGCGTCGCTCGCCCGGCCAGCACCGGGACGCCTCAACGCGAGGCGCAATGGAAGAGGGAGAGAGGGGTTAACGTCGCGTGCTGCCCGCTCGGGGGTTCCGAAACGGGCAGCACAGTGGTTCTGACCTGCAGTTTTTCGTTCCTGGCCGGAGATAGTGCGGGCGTGGGAATGGGTGCTCGGTGAGGCTGAGTCGCGCTTTACGGGCGCATCGCGGCGAGCGCAGCCTTAACCTCCTCGGGGTCCAGACGTACCGTTTCCTCCGCCGTCTCAGCGGGCGCGGTCACGGGAGCAGCGGCCGGGCCGTCGCTCTCCTCCGAGTCGTCGCCGTCCATGAACGTGTCGTCGTCCCACAGGTCCATGCCACTTCCGTCCACGCGGCCGACGTCGTCGACCTCCTCCTCGGGGTCGGGCGGGTCAATGTCGAGCCCCTTGGCGGAGAGCGCTGCAATGAGGCTTCTGACGGTGGCCCGCACCTCCTCGAGCTCCTCGGGGTCGGCGGTGGTGGCGGAGATCCGCGTGGTGGCATCGGCGAGCGCGTCGACCGTCGGCTGGACCACGCGGGCATCCACCTCCTCAGCGGTGGTTGCCGCACGGTGGGCGCCGGTTCCTTCAGGGACCACAATCGTCGCCAGCTCGACGGGCTGCGGCTTGCCGAGGGTGATGTCGCCGCCGGCGACCTCGTAGGGAATGGCGTACGTCGTCGAGGACGGGCCGGGCCCCTCGTGCTCCACGGAGACGATGACGCGATCCGGGTAGGTGGCCTCGATGCACGTCCAGCAACCATCGTCCTTGCCGAGGAGCTCGCGGACACTGTCGGAGAGCCGAGAGCGGAACTGCTCGTACGACTCAGGCAGGGGCTGGGCGGCGGACGTCATGGGGTCTCCCGGGGCGAGGATGCGGCTCTTGGCTTCTGCGACCACTGCGCGGGCCGCCTTGTGCTGGATGGTTCGGGCGGACTTGCCCTCGGCGGCGGCGTGGGTGGCCGGGTAGATGCCGAGTGCGTCGTGATGGCGCAAGTTGCAGTAGCCCTTGGCGTCGTCGGATGACATGTGTTTCCCGGCGATGGCGACACACCTGCCGAAGTCGCCGGGGGTACCCCATGTGATGAGGGCCGCGCCTTCACCGTTGACGTACCAGTGGCGTAGCTGTTCAGCACCGCCCCTGTTCTTGTCCAACCCGCCGGACGCCTTGGACTCCACCATTTCCCTCACGCCGCCGCCCTGATCGAGCGCCAGCAGGGACCAGGGGGTGTGCCGGGCCTCAGCACGCAGGGCGGGCATGGCCGGTAGCGCCGGAATCGCCCACCAGGCGACCACTTCCTTGTTGGCGCCGTCCGGGTCGTCGGGGTTATGAACGTGCCGCTCGTTGTGCGGGACGTTGATCTGCACATCCATCTCGGACGGCACGACAACCACGTATCCGCGGTACACGCCGTTCGGTGACGTCCAGTCGCCGACGACCTTGACGGAGGCGGGGAGCGTCGAGCCGGTCTCTTCCTGCCATTCGCGTATGGCTGCCGCGAGCGGGTCCTCACCGGTCTCGATGTGTCCGCCTGGGAACTCCCAGGTGCCAGCCGCCGGATCGTCTTCGGCCAGGGACCGCTGGAGCAGCAGGACGCGGCCGGTGTCCGCGGCCCGGACGACCAGGCCGGCCGCTATAGGCCCGTCGGGCTTGCCCATGCTGGCCTTTGCCTCCATGACAGCTGCAGCCGCTGTCTTCGCCTGCATGGATGCAACCAATTCGGTGCCCACGTTGAGGAGCACTGTGGAGCGGGTCGCTTTGGCTTCCATGTCGGCGGGGCCCGTCGCCGCCTTGACTTCGAGGGAGCGGGTCAAGGGGTGCGCGCCGTGCAGGACCGGGGAGACCTCGAACAAATCGAGGCGGTGGATCACGCGGACGCCGTCACTGCGGCGGGTGGCTCCGTCCGTGGGTACGCGGTAGCCGATGGAGAATGCGGCTTCGCCGTGTTCGTGCCACTGCTTGACCTGCTCGTAGGTGTCGCGGCCCTTGGTGGTGCGGCGGTTGTAGGCGACGGTGGCGACGAGCGCACCGGCCTCGGCGGGCCAGTTGGGGACGTCGGCGAACCGGCGGTCGCCGGGGAGCCACTCCTCGACGTCGAGGACGACGCCGACGGCGTCCTTCCACTCGTGGTGCCAAGCGGCCTTGACGGGGCGGTTGGCGAGGGTGTGGGCGAAGGCGCCCGGGACGATGAGGTCATTGACCTCGTCGACCACGCCGGTAACGGCGTAGATTGCCCGGCTGGTGCCTCGCAGGGTGCTGGGGTGTGACGATCTGGTGGGTGGTGCGCTCGGCACGGCGGGAACCTCCGGCGGTGGACAGTGGGCCGCCGGGCACCGTGCCGTTCGCGGTGTCTTACTGTCCCGCCGTCACCATGGCCTTCGGCTGGGCCGCTTCGGCGGCCGTGCGCGCCCCCGTCCATCCGCGGACCCAGTACCGGTAGCCGAACTGCTCCTCGGCGTTGCCGAAGCGGTTGTACGGGCAGGCGTCGGAGGGGTCTCCGGCCTTGTAGGCGGCCTTCCCCTCGTTGGTGAGCGCCAGGAACTGCTGGCGGTTCATTTGCACTGCGTCAGCTCCTCACTGGGGCGGGAACAGGGGCTCCTGCTCACCGGGGTTGCTTGCCGGGGCGGTGCCCGGGTCGGCCGTCTCGCCGCCGCCGTGCGTGCGGGTCATCTGCGCGTCATCGACGTCGATGGCCCAGGCGTCGGCGTCCGCGTACCGCCACACCTGGCCGGTGGAGTCGCGGACCCACCCGGTAAGTGTGCCGTCTGGCGCCTGATCGAGCCATGCCTCCTCACCTGCTGTGCCGTTGTAGGCGGCGAAAGCGCTAGCCGGGTCGGACTCGTCGCCCTCGTCGTACATGTCGCCCGACCATGGGCGGGCATCGTCGGGCGGGGGCAGTGGGGCCTCAGCGGCGTCGTCCGCCGGCGGCCCGGCAGCGTCCGTTTCCGGGGGTGCCGCGGGGTCCTCCTGCGGGGCTTCTGCGGCGTCTGCAGCCGGGTCTCCTGCCGGGTCCGGGGTGGTCGGGCCTGCGGGGGGCTCTGTCGGGCCCGATGCGGCATCGGGCCCGAACTCCTCCGGTGTTTCCTCGGTCGGGTCTTCCTCGTCTTCCCCGAACGGCTTGCCGTTCTTGGGGAGTGCCTTGATGGCGAATCCGTATCTGGTCACGGCGGGAGGGTGCAGGACTGGACGGCTTGTGTCCTGCGCCGCGGATGCCACGAACCTTTCCAAGATCATTCTTGCCCAATTGTGCAAGCGCCCCCGGGCTCAGGCCCCCGGGACCGTCGCCCGCCGGGGCGCGCCCACACCCGTCTCCACCACCCGGGTGTACTCCTGCAGAACGGCGAGGATGCTCTCCTCGTCGGCCGGGCTGACCTCGCGTACGGGCCCGGTCGGCGACAGGGACAGCAGCCGCCCGTTGTGGAGCTCGACGAGGGCGGCGGCCCGGCGTGACCCGATCACCGGGCGGTCAGGCTGCCCGGTGACCCGTACCTGGTAGGCCGAGCCGTCATCGAACGTGCCAGTGACGGTGAAAGGCATCGCGCTCTCCTATCGCGTGGCGAGCAGTCCCAGAAGGAAAGCTCGCAGATCGTCGTCCTCGTACCAGTCGCCGCTGAACATCGACTGAACGGACCGCGCGAGACTGTCACCCGTCTCCGGCTGTGTTTGCTGACGGGACAACAGGCGTCCCAGGGCGCTCCTGTTCATGCGGCGGGCGCCAGGGCGCCCAGTGTGTGTGCGGGTGAACCAGAACGCCCGCTGCGCGGCGTCCAGGTCCGGCACATGCTGGGCGAAGTGCTGCGCCAGGGCGTGCCCGGCGGTGCCCAGTCCGTCGTCGGCGAGGTCGGCGATCGTCGCCCGCTGCAACTCGGGCTCGTACCGGCCTTCCTCTCCGTCCACGGCCGTGAGGCGGCGGCCGGCCGGGATGTTGAGCCACGATCGCGGCAGGAGGCGCTGCACGCCCCTGACGGACCGCTCAGCGTCCGGGGTGCTGTCCGGGGTGAAGACCAGCCCAGCGTTGCCCTCGGGTCCGATGTCGCGGATCTCGGTGAGCGCGGCGGCCACTGCGTCGGGGACGGCCGCGGCGTACCGGGCCCGCAGGTCCGCCCACTCGCGGCGCGCGGTCGAGGCCTCTAGCCGGGCCGCTGCGAGCTCCACCTCGACGTCGGGGTCCTGGATGGTGCTTGTCGTCTGGGCGGCCTGGAGGTTGACCAGGCGGCGCTCCGTGGTGGCTACGTGGTCGTCGGCGCGCTGCATGGTGCCGTGTGGATCGCCTCCGAAGTCGTCGCCGAGCGCAGCGGCGAGACGGCGAGTCACGTCCTGGTCGACGTCGCCGCCGGCGGCACGCAGCGCGGCCAGGTGCCGCAGTGTCGTCAGGCCGGGGCCGCCGTCGGCCGCCCGGTCCGGGCTCCACTGCATCCGGTCGGAACGGCCTGGGAGCCGCCCGGCGGCGAGCTGCCCCCAGGTGGTCGGTCGCCACCAGGTGACGCGGCGGGATGCCTGGCCGAACCGTCCGGGCTCCGGCATCAGGCCGGCCCAGTGCGCGACCCGGGCGCCGAGGGATTCGCCGTCCACCGAGGGCAAGTCGAGGGCGGCCTGCAGGCGGGCCAGTCGCCGGGACTCCGGCCACTGCCGTACGCGGGTCGCGAGCCGCCCGAGGAACGCGCGGAGTCGGGCCAGGCGCTCGCGTCCGTTCTGCCACTTCTCGGCGATCTTCGAGGCTGCGGCCTTGACCAGCTCGACGAGACGACGGCCGAGGCGGATGAGGAGAGCGATGATGCGGGCCAGCAAGCCGGGCTGTCGTCCGGCGGCCGGGGATGTGGCTGCAACTCGCTGGGCGATCCGGCGGGCGGTTGCCTGCCGGGAGCCGTTGAGGTGTCCGGCCAGGAGCCGGCCGACCTGCTGGGCGTCCCCGGCGTTGAGCCCCGCGGCCTGGAGCTGCTGCAGGAGCGCGGCCACGGCCTCGTCGGTGTGGCCCGCGACAGCCCGCATGATGTCGCCGTCCGCGTCCCCGCTGCCGGTTCCGGTCCGGGCCGGGGTGGCGATCTGGTCGGGGATGAGGCGCAGCAAGTCAGCCGCGCGCTGGGCGAGGTCCTCGTCGCTCTCGTCCGGGAGGGGCTCGAGGTCGTTGATCGTGCGCAGCGCGGCGCGGACCGTTGCGGCGTGGGCGTCCTGCCGTGCCTGCTTGAGGGCCTGCTGTGCGCGGGCGCGGTCCGGGCCGGTGACACCCATGGCGTCGAGCGCATTGTTCGCCGCATCGCGGGCTGCCTGGCGGGCTTCGCGCAGGGCCTCGGGGGTGAGGCGCTGCGCGATCTGCTCGCGCAGGGCGTGGATGTCGCCAGGCGTCTGGGTTCCGGCTATCGCCTCGTCGATGATCCGCGCGGCAACAGTACGGGCGTGGTCGGCGACGATCTGGTCCGCCGCGGACAGCGGGGACGGGTTGGGGTCGCGGGGCGCGCCCGAAGGCGGCAGCGCGGGCGTGGGCCGGTTCCGCTCGTACACGTTGACGTCCCGGCCGGAGTGGAGCCCGAAGTCGTGCACGTTGCCGTCGTCGTCTACACCGGTCAGTGCCATCCACCAGCCGTTTCGCTGGGGCGGGGTGATGATCGTGAGTCGGCGGTGCCCGTTGAACTGGTAGCCGGTGCGTGAGACCGGTGCGTCGATGACGTCGCCGACGCGGAGACTGCCGGGACGGACCCGGGCCACGGGCGCCTGCGGGGCTGGAGCCGGGGTTGCCGGAGCCGGGATCGGGTCCGGGTCCGGGTCCGGGGTTGCCGGAGCCGCCGGGGTTGGGATCGGGGTTGCCGGGTCCGGGGTGGGCTCGGGGTCGTCAAGGTCGGGCGGGGTGGGGGCATCCGGGCGCGGCTCGGGGAGCTGCCACACGGGCATTGCGCCGTGGACGATCCGACGGCGCCATTGCTGGTCCTCGTCTTCCAGGAGCAGGCTGCGCACACCACCCGGGCCGTCCTCGGTGTCGATGACGCGGAAGACCCGCACCTCGTCGCCGCGGCGTTCGTCCGGCATGGCGATCAGGTCGCCCTCGCCGATCTGCGCGGCGTTCGACGGCCGTGGCCGGTCGAGGCCCGCCGGGGGCGTGAGGCCCGCGGCCTGGTCGAGGTGGTCGGCGGCACGCAGCGCGGCGCGTCCCTCAGTGGTCGACGGGTCGGCGGAGTCCCGGAGTTGGGCGGCGAGCGCGGCGGCCTGGTCCGGCGTGACGGGAAGGTTGGCGTCGATGCGGGCGGCTGCCTGCTGGGCGTCCGGGTCGTCCTCGGGGGCGCTTCCGTGGTCGTCGATGGCGTCGCGGTCGGCCGGCGTGAGGTCCGGGTCCACCGTCGGCCCGGTGACCGGGTCGATAACGGGCGCCGGTTCGTGGACGGTCAGCTCGTCGTCGCGGTCGGGCGCGTCGGCCGGGCTGAGCTGCGGGGCTCCGTCAGGGCCTTCCGCACGCGGGACGGTAGCGGTGGCGTCCAGCTCGAGCTCGCCGATTTCCCCGTTGGTGGTGTCGGCGTACTCGATGGTGACGCGGTCGCCGTCCCGGCTGGGGGTGCTGATGACCTGGACGGTGGTCAGGGTGCCGTCAAGGTCGAGGACAACGACGTCTCCGTCGGTGAGGTCGCCTGCGGTCGGGGTGTCGATGCCGGTAACCGGCTCGGTGTCGCCGGGGGCGTCGTCACGGACCTCGCCCGCGACCCGCAGGTCTGCGGCGCTGCGGGTGATGGTCCCTCCGGCGGTGGTGACCGTGATCTGGTCGCCGTTGACCTCGTCGACCGGGCCGAGGAGCGCCCCGTTCTCGTCGGTGACGATGTGGCCGGGGCGTACCCGCTGGCCTGCTGCCGTCCACCCGTCGGGCCGTTCACCGTCGTTGACAGTCAGGGACGTCGGGGTGATGCCGGTGTCGCTGTTCCCGTCGGCCCAGCGCACCGACACGGTGGTGTCAGTTGCTCCAGTGACGGTGCCTTCGCGGTTGCCGGAGCCGGTGACGCTGCTGCCGGGGAACAGGCCACGGCCGTTGCCGTCCGTGGGGATCGTGTCGGGCAGGTTGCCGCGGATGACGTCACCCTGAGCACCGCTCGCCGGGGAGCCCGGGACGGTGTTGTCAGGTGTCTCGGCCCGCGCAGCGGTGGCGTTCAGCGGTGTGAAGACGTTGCCGCGCTCCCCACGGCCGTCTGGGCTCTCACCGACAGAGGTGCGCCACATGGTCTCGGCGCGACCCCGGCGGGTCACAGAGACCTGCACAGGGGCGTTGAGGACGTACCCGGCGCGGGTGACGTTCCGGCCGCGCTTGGTGGTGCCCTCGATACGAGCCATGTCGCCGGCAGCGAGCTCGCCGACGCGTGCCCAGTGCGCGGGCTGCCCGTTGACGGGCTCCGGCGTTGCGGGGCGCTCGTCAACGGCATCGGCACCCGTGCTCGTGGTGTCGGCGGTGGCGCTCTGCGGCTCGGGCGTGCTCGGCTGCTGGTCCTGCTCGGACTCTGCACTTCGAGCCGCGGCCGCGGCTTGCATACGGTTCTGTGCACCCCTCTGGGCGCTCTCCGAGCGCGCTTGCGCTGTCGCTCTCTGCCGCTCCTTCTCTGCGACGACACGGCGGCCTGCGCTGATCCGGTCGGGATCATCGCTCTGCAGCACCAGGTAGTCGCCGGGCTCGAAGCCGAAGAAGCCGGTATCCGCAGCGTCGAGGGACCACCCGTCGAGCCACACCTCGTCCCCTTGGGTGCGATCGGTGGGATCCGAGAGGACGACCGAATATTCGTCGCGGAACGGGCGGCGGATGATGTCGCCCTGCTTGAGGGATCGGTGTGGCGTCAGGTGCTCGCCTTCACCCGGCGGCGTGAGGTTCCGGATCGCGGTGTTGTGCGCCTCGACGGAGAGAGCCCGCCTGGCGGCGAGCAGTTCCTCGGGCTCGCTCCCCTCTTGCGACGTGCCCAGCCGCGCCCTGGATGCAGCAACGTAGAGGTGGCGTCCAAACGCTTCGGTGTCGCCCGCCGCGTTCGCAGCCTCAGCCCCGCGCATCTCGGCGGCCACCGAACCGAGGGCCTGCTCGGAGTTGTCGCCGTACGCGGCACGGGCGGCCTCTTCAAGGGCCCGGTACCGGTCGACGACGCCGGTCCAGCCGGTGGCGGCAATGCTGTCCAGGGATACGTCGCCGTTGGCATCAGTGGGGGCTGCCGCGTCGGCACCCTGGGGCGTGCTGGTTTCTCCGTTGCCCGCCGCTGCCCGCTGCTCGGCCTCGTACTCGTCACGTGCGGCACGCTCGTTCTCACGGGCCTGCAACTTGTACTGGTTGTACGTCAGTCGGCCGCCGTTGTTGTCGAACCACTCGAGGAGTTCATCACTGACGTACCGGCGCCAACGGCCAAACTGGCTCAGGCTCCCGCCAGAGAACAGCTCACGGTCATTGATGCCAGCGGCCTCGCCGTCCCGGTTGAGGAACACGCCGCGGGTGGCGTCTTCAGCGGCGAGGAAGCGGGCCTCGTCTGCCACCACGAACTGATGTTGCAGCCCCTCCTCGAGGCGGCGCGCCTTAAACGTGCTGTACGTCAGCCGGCCGCCGTTGCTGTCGAACCACTCGAGCAGTTCCGGGCTGGCGTACCGGCGCCACTGGCTGCGCTGCGACATGTTGCTGCCCGAGAACACATCCCGTGCGCTGACGCCGGCCTGCTCACCCGCAGGGCTGAGCATCCGGCCGCCCGTGGCGTCCTCCGCGGCGAGGAAGCGCGCTTCGTCAGCGGTGGCGAAGTCTGTCCGTATCTGCTCCTCACTGTTGCGGCTCGGCCCGGTGATGTCCGTGTCGCCGAATGCCAGCGCCTCGTCCATCGCCCTGCCGCGCTGCGCCTCCTCCTCGGCGTTTGTGGGAGGCGTGTCCGGGATGGCGTCGCGGACACGCTGGTCAGTGTCGTCACGGCGGTCCATCTCCGCCATGACTCGCATCATGTCGTCGCCGCTGAGGGGCTGGCTGACAAGGGCGTCAAGGTCGTCGTTGCTGATCTGGGAGAGGTCTTCCGGCAGCGTGATCGACGCCTGGTCCGGCTGCGCGGCCTCGCCATCGTTGGTGGGCGCGGCGGTGCGCTGCTGCTCGAAGTCGTCGTTTGCGGCGCGCAGGGCATCCCGAAGGTTGCGGCCGTTCCCGTCGCGCCACTGGGCGATGCTGCTGGGGCCCCATGGCCGGTGCCAGTCGAACGGCTGCCCGGCGCTGTCGCTGATCGCCTCGAACCGGCTGGCCAGGTCGCGTGCTTCTTCGCGGCTGTCCGTGTCCAGGCCGAGGTCGGGCAGACGGGCGCCGTTGCGTGCCATGGCGAAGCGCCACAGGACTGAGCCGTCTTCCTGCTCCTCTGGCCAAGTGACGATCCCGCCGCCCTCCGACAGGGTGAGGGAAGGCCAGTTGGCGAGTTCGGCGAGGAACGCCCGTCGCTCGGGGGTGTCCTCATCGGGTGTCAGGCCTTCGCCGCGGTTCCAGGCGTCGCGCAGGGCGTCGATGTTGCGGCGCGGGTCGCTCGCTGCGTCACCACCGCGGCGGCCGTCACCGCTACCGGTGCCGGTGGCAGGGCTGCCGTCACCGAGGGGGAAGCCGATCCGGGGCAGGCCGGGCGCACCCGGGCCCCCGGCACCTCCTGGCGCGCCGTCGCCACCGCGATTGCGACGCCGTCGACGTCGACGGTCGTTGTCGTCGTTGCGCTGGTTCGCCTGGTCGCCTTGTCCGTCCTCGTTGCTCCCGGCGTCAGGGCTGGGGCTGTCGGGCATACCCGGCGCCCCTGAACCTCCGTCGGGGCCAGCCCCGTCCGAGTCGGGCCCGCCCGTATCGCCGTCACGGCGACGTCGGTTGGCGTTGCCGCCGTTCTCGTTGTCCCCACCGTCTCGCTGGGGCTCCTCCTCGGGCGTCGGCTCGCTCGGGGTGGTCTCCTCGTCCGAGGATGCGGTGTCGTCTTCGTCCTCGTTGCGTGCGACGCGGGCCGCACGCCGGAACAAGCGGGCTGCGCGCTCACCCTGGGGGCCGGCAGCCTCGTACCGCTGGGCAAGGGAGTCGAGGCGGTCAGCAACGTCTCGCAGCGTCTCCTCCGGGTCGTCTGCAGTCTCGGCCCGGTCGATGGCGTCGGCCAGGTCCTGCATCTCGGGGAGGCTGTCGCCCCCGACGATGTCGAGCGCGTCGCCCACCATGCTCGACATGCGCCGCGTCCGGTCGGTGACGTCCGTACGGTCCGTCGTCTCCGGCGTGCTGACGGGATCCTGGACCGTTTCGCCCGCGCCGGTACCGTCCGCGGTGTTGGTGGTGCCACCGTCAGCCGGGGTGTCCGCGCTGTCGGGCTCTGCGCCCTCTTCTTCGTTCTCCGGAATGTCCTCGTCGGGGTACCGCACGCGCAGCTCGGTGTCCGAGGTGTAGAAGCGCTCACGTCCATCGTCGGTGACGACTCGGGTGCGGCCTCGGCCGGTGCGAACGGGCTTCTCTGCAACGGTGTGCGTGCGCCCGTCTGCGTCGGTGTAGCGCTCCCCGGCCTCGAGGTCCGCAGCGTTGCGCATCTGGACCGGCCGCAGGCGGCTGGTGTCGCGGCCCTCGCTGGCGGCGAACATGTCCGGTGTGCCGAACTCGTCGTCAGGCCGGTCAAGGGGGTTGTCTGGGTCAGCGACGGCGGCCGGTGTTTCGTCCCCGCTCTCGAGGTCGAAGAGACCTCCTGCGGGCTCCGCGGGCTGCGGCTTCGGCTGCGGCTTTGGAGTACGGCCGGCGCGCCGGTCCGTCTCTGCTTCGAGGACGGCCATGCGGGTGCGGTCGGCGCCGGACAGATCGCCGTCGGCCATCTCCCGCTCCATCAGGGCGACCATCTCGTCGGAGAGTTCCTGCTCGGTCATCGCCGACGGTGCCTTGAGGCCCTCGGGACGGATTGCGTCGAGCTGTGCGGCGACTTCGTCTGGGTCAAGGGTGACGGTGTCCGGCTCCTGCTCGGGGTCGCCGGCCGGGGCGGTCTCGTCGTCGGCGGCCGCCGTCTGCTCGTCGGTGCTAGCGGCGCCGCTGGTCTCCGGCTGCGTCTGCTCCTCGCTGTCCGGTTCGGTCGACTGCTGCTCGTCCTGGCGGGCGGGCTCACGGGTCAGCTCGTCGCGGTGGAACGTCGCCGTGGCGCCGTCGCGGTTGACGATGACGGTTCCGTCCTCGTCCTCACTGGAGACGTACCAGCCTTGTCCGTCCGGGTCGGTGACGCGGTCGCGGAACTTGAAAGGCTCGCGGTCGCTGACGGGCCCGGTCGGCTCGGCGGTGGCCTCCGGGCCGTTCGGCGCGTCTGGGCTGGTGGTGTTCGGGGCATCGGTCGGGGGCACGCCCTGACCGGTGTTGGCTGCCCCGGACTGGCGCTCGCGCTTCTGGCGTCTCGTTTCACGGGCGCGCTCGAGCGTGGTGTGCATCTTGGCGCGCAGATCCTCAAGGATCGGCTTCGCCCGCCCGTAGGGGTCGATTCCGGGTGTCTCGGCGATCTCTGCAAGGATGCCGTCGACCGCTTCCAGAGCCTGCCTGATCTCGCTGGTCTTGGGGCGCTTGACGTCGGATATGGGCTGGCCGAACAGGTTGTTCACGATGGCTGCGCGCTGATGGCCCTCGGTCTCCCTGGGCCGGATCAGCAGGTCGTTGCGCAGCCCCGTCGCGGTCCACTCGCGGACTGCATCGCGGATCTCGCCCACGGCCTGGTCGATGTCTTCGGATGTGTGGAACGGCTCGTAGGTCTGTCCGTCGTCCGCCGCGGTGGGTTGCTGGGTGTCGTCCTGCCCATTCGGCTCGTCGGGGGTGGCGGTGCTCGGCGCGTCGGTCGGGGGCTCGCCCGCTCCGCCGTTGCCCGCGGCCGCCGTTTCGGGGGCGTTCGTCTCGGGCGCGTTCGCGGCCGGGGCATCCGTCTCGGGAGTGCTGGCCTCCGGCGCCGTGGTGTCCGCGGCCGGGCCGGTCTGACCCTCGGGCCGGATACGCGCGAGGGTGTCGCGCACTTCCTCCTCGGAGAGGCGCACGGGCTCGGCCGACTCGGGGGCAGGGTTGTCCTGGTCCCACTGCTTGAGCTTCGCGGCGGCCTGGTCGACGGCCACCTGGAGCGGGATGCGTTCCTCGCGGCGCGCGGCGGCGATCTTCTCGCGGTCGGCCTTGTTGAACCGCTTCTTGTCGAGTTCGTCCGGGTCGATCTCCGGCTTCGCATCGAGGTCGGTGACCCGGCCGACGATCTCCTCGAGCAGGTGCGAGCGATTGCGCGCATGGTCAATCTGCGGGGTCAGGTCAGCCGCGGCGTGCGCGGACTGGAGCAGGGCAATCTGCTCGTTCAGCTCCGGGACCTTCGCGCGGTCGGACTCCTGCAGGGCGGGGGCCTTAGCGAGGGCGTTGGACAGGCGGGTGATCATGCCCGACCCGGCGCCCTTCTTCTTCAAGTCCTCCACGCTGCGCTCGAAGTCGCTGTGCCGCAGCTCGGGGAAGCCGACGTGCGCGGTCAGCTTGCCGTCCGCGTCGCGCTCCGTGCGGACACCGAAGTCGAGGCCTCCGAACTGGCCGAGGATGTGCCAGGGGCTCATTCCCTCGCGGTCGTGCTCCAGGAGGCGGGTGGTGACCTGCCGGTGCAGGGCAGCGCCAGCGTCGGCGCGATCACCGTAGGGGGAGCCGCCGATGGTCATGGCGAAGTTGCCGCGAAGGTCGCGGATGCGGGGCAGGGCCTGCTCGCGGCGCTGGATACCCTCGCGGGTGGCTTCCGCCTCCTGGCGCAGGGCATCAAGGGCTTCGCTGCGGCGGATGCGCTCGGCGGCCTCGTTGTGCTGGTCGATCTCGAGGTCTTTGAGCGTCCGGCGGGCCTTCATGAGCTGGCTCATGTAGGGGTTGCCGCCGATCTCGGCTTCCATCGTCTCGTAGTCGAACTCGGCGCCGTCGATCTCGGAGACGGTGTCGCTGGTGTCGCCGTCCTCCGGCTCCGGGCGCTGGATGTCGACCAGGCCCTCGGCCTTGGCGGCGACGAACCCGGACTTCCAGCCGTCCATGGAGCCCTTGGTCGCATAGATGTCAATCTCGACCTCGGGGTTCATGTTGCCGTAGCGCAGGATGCGGCCGTTGCGCTGCTCCATCTGCGCGGCGCCCCAGTCGAGGTCGACGTGCGAAAGGGAGATCATGCGGTCCTGGGCATTCATGCCCGTGCCCGCGACGGCGCTGGAACCCATGAGGACCGAGATTTCGCCCTCGCGTGCCCGGCGGAACAGCTCGGTCATGTCCTCGGGCTTGCCGGACTTCTTGGCGTCCTGGACGAATTTGATCTTGTCCTCGGGGATGCCGCCGGCAACCATGAGCCGCTTGAGTTCGGCGTAGGCGTCGAAGCCGCCCTTGTTCTTGCCCCCCGGGACGCCTTCGTTCAGGAAAATCATCTGGAGGGCGCCCGGAACGGGGTGGTCCTCGTCGCTGCCGTACGCGACCTTGTAGACCCGGTCCTTGGTCTGGTGGTAGCGCTCGATGTGCCGGTCCGCGACCGCCTTGAGCTTGTTACCGGCGGGGGCGTTGGCGTCGATGAGGCGCGGGTCGAGGGCCACGCTGGTGCCCTCGCCGGACACCGCCAGCATGTTGTCCTGGCTACGGTCGACCTCGCCGTTGTGGATGGCGCGGCCGCGGGCGACGAGCCCCTTGAGGCGCTTCTTCTGGTCCGAAGTCGCGTCGACCATGATCAGGTTCGGCGCGTTGCCCTTGAGCTTGGGGCGGGGAATGCCGACGTCGTCACCGCGCTTGGTGTCCGCGACCAGGCCCCACATGGTCTTCATGGCGCGCTTGTTGTGGAACTCCGAGAACCGCTCGACAACGCGCAGGCCAGAGCCGTCGGGCGCGTTCTCGATGCGCAGAGTCTTGCGGCCGAAGGTGGCGGCCCACAGGTCCGGCGCACCCGCCTTGTAGGCGTCCAGCACCCATGGTGCCGCGAACTGCAGCATGGTGAACTGCTCGCTGATGCTGTTCGACAGTGGAGTGCCGGTGGCGAGGGTGATCGTGGCGCGGCCGCTGCGGCGCTGATGAAGGTCGGTTGTCTTCTGGTGGAGGTCGATACCGCGGATCGACGCCGGGTCGCCGCCGCCCTCCTTCGAGCGGAAGCCGACGCCCTTGTACCGGTGAGCCTCGTCAACGACGAAGTAGTCGAATCCGAGGTCATCCCAGTACGTTTCGCCCGGCTTCCGCATGGGCGCAGCGTTCTTGTTGATGTTCCGCTGCACCGTCGCGATGCGCTGCTCAATCTTGGCGACGATGAACGGGTGGCTCGGGTTGTCGGCGTCCTCGTACTGGCGGTCAAGCTGCGCGCGCAGCGCCTCCAGCTCCCGGAACTCGTACGCCTCCTGAGCCTCCGGGCTCATCCTGATGGAGCCGAACGCTTCCTCGGTGAAGATGACCAGGTCCGGCTTGTTGGCGCGCAGCCACTCCAGGGTGCTCGCCCGCCGGCCGTCGGCCAGGTCCGCCGACGTGATCAGGTGGATGTCGGCGTTCGGGTACAGGTAGCCGGCCTCGTCCGCCCACTGCTTCGCCAGGTGGTTCGGCACGACGGCCATGGGCTTTTCGATCTGCCCGGACGCCTTGAGGGCCTGGGTGCCCATGACGAGCGTGGACGTCTTACCGAGGCCGACCTCGTGGGCGAGAATCACGCCCCGCTCGAACTGCATCCGCGCGGCGCCGGAGCGCTGCCACGGGTGCGGCTCTCGATCGGGGGTGAAGCCCTCCAGGCTGGGCGACATGCCCTCGTACGAACGGACGACGTGCCCGTTCATGATTCGGTTGTACGACTCGGTGAGCGTGGTGAGGCGTTCAGCGTTCGCCGTGGAGTACTTGGCGAACTCGGCCCGCATCTGGTCGGCCTTCTGCCGGATCAGGCGGGAGGTCGTCTCGTCGACGTCCTTGCGCTTTTCGTCGTGGTAGACGGTCAGCGAGCCGAAGCCCAGAACGGCGCGGGCGATGTCGACGGCCGACTTGCCCCGGGTGCCCTTCTCAGGGTCTGCCGGGACGCCGTACATGATGTTGTTGGCCTCGGGCACCTTGCCGGTGTTGAGGACCCAGCCGTACCGGTCATCGTGGGCAACGCGCAGGGTGCGGTCGCCCAGGTACTCGCGCAGGAAGCCCTGCAGGAGCTCCGGCGGCGTCCAGTGCGCGGCCATCTCCG
The DNA here is from genome assembly GCF_053599675.1 of Streptomyces sp. NPDC000880. NCBI lineage: Bacteria > Bacillati > Actinomycetota > Actinomycetes > Kitasatosporales > Streptomycetaceae > Streptomyces > Streptomyces sp. NPDC000880. The sequence goes on from NZ_JBSFMS010000078.1 coordinate 23,414, forward strand.
GGGTGAACTGGCCGATGGTGCGCTCTGGCGGCTGCACGGCCTCCAGCGACGCCACGTTCACTGCGAACGACGGGTCGGTCTCCGCGGCCTTGCGGGCGGCCTCGAGCTTGTCGCGGACAGCACCGGACAGGTAGGCGCTGGCCAGCTCGAGGCGGCCGGTGCCCGGATTGGTGAAGACCTCCGTGCCGAGGCGCCGCAGCGTCTCCTGCGGGTCGAGGTTGAGCAGGCGGGAGATTTCACCGAGGTCGACGTCGCCGGTTGCGGCCACCACCGCGGCAAGGGCCGTCTTCGGGTCGTCGGTTGAGGTCAGCGGCTGCCGGCGGGCGGCGGCACGCTCGGTGAAGATGCGGGAGAGGACCTCGCCCTTGCCCGCGTCCCACCGCTCCAGCGCGTTGACGGCCGCAGCGTCCGGGTCAGCGCGGAAGTAGCCCAACGCCGTCGGCACACCGCCCTTGGTGCGGTGCTGGCCAGGCTTGGACAGCGGCCCGTACTCAGCGACGTAGGCGGCGTGCAGGTCACGGAGCTGCGCACGCAGCGCGTCCGCGCGCTCCTCCTCGTCGTTCTTCCGGTCCAGCTCGCGCAGCTCGGCGGCGACGTCGCGCAGTCCCAGAAGGGCGCGGAGCTGGGCGGTGTTGCCGTCGGCAGGCTCGATCCGTACGGGCTCGGCACCGTTGACGTGCTGGTAGAACTGCCCGTCGTCGCCCTCGTAGACGCGGCCCGTCCAGTCGTTTGCGTGCTTCTCTCGCGCGGCTTGCAGGCGCACCGGGGGCCGATCATCGCCCGCGGGGTTCGGCTCGTAGCCGCGGCCGTCAGCCGTGGCCTTGGCGGCGATGCCCTCGAGCGCACTGCGGAGCTGTTCGGCGGCCTTGGCCGCGTCGCCCTGGACGGTCACCTCCGGCCCGAACGGGCCGGACTTAGTGGTCATCGTGCCGAGGACGTGCTCGGGGTGCTCGTCGAAGTAGGCGTTGATGTGGTGCTTGGTCCCGTTGATATCCCGCTCGGGCGCGTCCAGCCAAGAGGTGTCGGCCGCCTCTGTGCCGTCCTCGCGGCGCCGGAACACCAGCACATCGGTGGTGACACCGGTGCCGGCGTCGTTGAAGACACCGGATGGCAGGCGGACCGCGCCCACCAGGTCGCCGTACTTGGCCATCTGGCGGCGGGCCTTGTCGCCCTTGGAGTCCAGCGTCTGCCGGGAGGTGATGACGGCGGTGATGCCGCCTGGCCGAACGAGAGCGATCTCCTTGGTGACGAACCCGTTGTGCAGGTTCTCCGCCGGGTACCGCTTGTCATCGAACGGGACGCGGGCGAAGGGCACGTTGCCGATCGCGGCATCGAACGTGCCCGGATGGGCGTCGGTCTCTGCGAACGACTCGTTGAGAACGTTGGCTTCCGGGTAGATCACCTGAGCGATGCGGGCCGTGGTCGGGTCCAGCTCGACACCGGTCAGGCGAGCGCCGTCGGGGGCGACACCGAAGAACGTGCCCGCGCCTGAACCGGCCTCAAGGACGTCGCCACGCTCGAACCCGAAGGCCCGCAAGCCGTCCCACATCGCTTCGGCGATGGGCTGCGGCGTGTAGTGCATGGACAGCACACCGCGGGACGCCTGCCGGAACTCCAGCGGCGTGAGCACCCGCTGCAGTTCGTCGCGGACGTCGCTGTACTCAGCCCAACGGGCGTGATCCTGCTCGAACTTTCCCTCGCGCGCCCCGCCCTGCTGGTAGCGAGGCTCCTTCTCATTCGGCTCGCTGGCGAAGATGACCGGAGCCGAGCCCCACCCGGACCAGCGGGCAAGGATGCGCTTCTCCTCGTCGGTGGCCGGCCGGTTCTCGGTCTCCAGCTTCTTGAGGACCTTGATGGCCTCAACGTTGGCGACCGCACGCGCGCGCGTGCCCTTCGGCGCGTTGGCCGGGTCCGGCCGAAAGCGCGCTACAGGTCGTACATCGCGTCCTTGATCTCCTGCAGGTGCTGCATCTCCGGCGTCAGCTCCGGCACTGTCTCCGCCTCGGGCTCCGGCTCCGGCAGAAGCTCCTGCAGAACCATCGCCGTCGCGTCCGCCCTGATCTGCTTCTGCCGGCCGACCGCCGCCTCGTACTCCTGCGGCTCCGGCACCGTCTTCTCCAGCGCCTCCTCGGCCACCAGAATCCGCGCCTCGATCTCCTTGGCCTTCGCCGTCACGAACGCTTCCGGATCGTCCATCGCCGCCCACTCCTGCGGCCGGTACGTCTGCCAGTGCTCCCGGACCGTCGGGCTGAACATGTTCATCGTCGTTTCCTCCCAGCGCGGCGCGGAGCGCGGCCTGCTGTGCCTCGATCTCCTCGCGGGAGATGACCTTTTGGTCGTCGTTCCCGCCATTCTGGCGGACTGCCTCGCGGGCCGTCTCGATCGCGTGCAAAGCAACGTTGATCGACGCGAGCCGCGTCTTTGCCTTCTGCCGGTCGGAACTGTCTGCCTCGCGGTCCGTGGCCTGCACGGACATGTCCCGAGACAGCTCCTCCGTGATCCGGTTGAACTCGGCGAGCAGGCCCTCGGGAATGACGAGGTTCCGGCCCTTGATGTGGTGGCCCTTCTTGCTGCTGGGGACCAGCGGGTTCACGCCGTCGTCCCAGCCATACCGGTCCCGGAACAGGCTGTAGAGGTAGCGCCGCTCCTCGGTCGCCGAGGCAAGCCGGTCCCCAAGGCGGCCGTTCTGGTACAGCTCCACGAACATCTTCGGCACGAACACCCGGCGCTCTTGGCCCCAAGTGCGTTCACCGCGGCGGTCGTCGTCGGTGTCGTACGAGCGGACCAGCGCGGCGAGGGCGGCCGCCCGCGACGGGTAGGTCTGCGTGTGGCCCCACGTGTTCTTGCCCCAGGACCAACCGACCTCCCGCCTGCCGACGTGCGCGTTGTGGTCGATGTAGCCGTAGGGGGCGCCTCCGTCGACGCTGATGCCGCCATTGGAGTCGGGGTTGTCGACGCGGGCGAGGAGCTGTTCGACTTCGGGGGTCGTGTCCCGTCGGCTCAGTTCCGCCTCGATCGCGGCCATGCGCTGCTTGCGGGCTGCGGTGACCTCGTCCGCCTCGTACGAGGTGCGCCCACGCTCCAGTTCGGCGTACTCGTTGCCCAGCTCCTCCGAGCTGACAGCGTCCGGCGCCTCCCGGTCCGTGATGGCCCGCTTCTCCCGGTCGCGGCGCTCCCGCTTGATGTCTTCCAGGCGCCCCTTGAGGACCTCCTGCGCCTCCGGGCTGGCCTTGCCGAGGTCCCGGGAAATCAGGTCGTCGTACTCGGCGGCAAGCTGCTCGTCATCGAGGTCCGCGGCCGGCGGACGGCTGGCGATCGACACGGCGCGGCGTCGCTGCTGCTCGCCGACGATGCTGTCGTGCCGTGTCTGCAGAGCCTGGCGCATGGTCCGCTCGGCTGTGGGGTCATCGCCCGCGGCCTGGTGCAGCCTGACCCGCTCGCCGACCTTCTCCCGGGCTTGGGCCAACTCCTCGTCGATGAGCCCGGTCAGGTCGGTCTGGTCGTCGGCCATGGCCTGGGACCGGCGGCGGCGCTCGCCGTAGACGGCCCGGTCCACGTCATTCGCCTCTTGGCCACGCCGAGAGCCGTACGTGCCGCGCTCCTCCTGCGACTGCCTGACGCGTGCCTGAATGTCCTCGTCGCTCAGCGAAGTCACGTCACGGAGCACAGCCTGCTCGCGCTCCTGCTGGCGACGCTTCCTCTCTTCGCTCAGTGCGTTGATCTCGCGCTGGTTGTTCCTCCGGCCGGACTCGGAGCGGATGCGGGACTGCTTAGCCCACCGCTCGTTCTCCATCTGCCGTAGCTCGACGTCGCTGGCATCACGGATGGTCTGCTGGAACGCTTCCGCCTCGTCGACGGGTGCGGCCGGGGCGTTTGCTCCGTCGGCCGTGGCCGGCTTGGCGGTGCCGTCGGAGATGACGACGTATCGGCCCTGACGGTCGAGGTTTTGCAGGACCTCGGCGATTTTCTCGTCCCGCTTGGACGGGCCCATCGTCGACATGGTCAGCCACGTGTCCGGGTCGACACTGGGCGCCCGGTTCACGGCCTTGACGGAGCCGATGGCCGCGCGGTCGTTCTCGTCGCCCCGGATGGTTCCGTGGAATGCCATGACGCGCTTGCCCTTGAAGGTGATCCACTCAGCGGTGACGTGGTCGCGCTCCTCGGGCGGGAGCTGAGAGGCCCGGTGCGCACGGGCCATGACTGCGGCGCCCGCCGGCGGGTACGACGGGACAGGGAACTTGACGCCGTTGACGGTGGCCTGGGGTGGGAAGCCGCGCTGACTGGTTGCAGCGGCCTGTCCGTCGGGGCCGTAGACGGTGACCGATCCGCCGTCGTTCGTGTAGTGGTAGCCGTCAACGCCGTCGACGGGCTCGGCGCCGTCCGGTAGCGGCGACGGCTCGGGCTGCGGCTGCTCGGGAGCTACCTCCGGGGCCTGCTGTGTCACGTCGGACGTCGGCGTCTGAACGTCCGGCCCGGCTGCAGGATCCGCACCGTGCTCCTGCTTCCACTTGGCGAGGACCTGGTCGACGACATCGGGGAGCGACTGGTTGTTCTCGGAGCGCCACCTGGTTATCTCCGGAGTGGATAGGTCCAGCGGCTTGCCGTCCTGGCCCTTGATGTTGGAGGCGACTAGCAGTCGGCCGAACTGCTGCGCTTCCGGCAGCGACTCGAACTCGGGGTGGAGTTCGGCGGCGGACCCGGTGGCGATGAGCTTCCACTTGCCGTCCGGGTTGCGGCGGGTCACAAGTTGGCCCTGGCCCACGAGCTTGAGGCGGTTGTCGTTGATCAGCGCATCGAGGACCTGTGCCTGCCCATCTCCCCGGCCGCCCTCTTGATCACGTAGCGCCGCCCAGTGCGCCCGGACCTCCTGCAGGGAGCTGAAGCGTCGGCCGTTCCCCTGAGGTGCGGCGGTGGCGTTCCTCGGCTCGGCAGCTGGGGTGGCGTCGAACTCCTTGCGCGCCCGGATGATCGCTGCCCGAACGTTCTCGCCCTTCGTCGAGGCCCAGTTCTTGGCGGCCTGGTCGAGGTTCGGGTCGGAGAAGTCGAACGGCTGGTTGAACTCGCCCGGCATGATGTGCCCGTTGCGGACGCTCTCGTTCAGGTGGTCGGCGAACCGCTCGGCGTCCTGCGCGGTCTCGAAGTCGCCCACGTCGGTGAGGCGCTGGCCGGTGCCGGTGGCAGTCAGGTACCAGCGGCCGTTGGCGTCGTCTGGACGGATGGCGAGCCCGCTGGACGGGGTGATGCGCAGGTCCTCGTCCTGGGCCATGTGCCGCAGCGCGTCGGCCATGTCCGGCGTGGTCTCGGGCTGGTCGGCGAGGTTGGTGAAGTGCTGGCGGACTGCCGCGGTGTCGGCGTAGCGGGCATTGAGCGCGGTCTTCCGGTTGGGCAGAGCATCGAGCTTGATGGGGTGCTTGCCGTCCCCGGGCTCGTCCTGGTCGTCACCGACGTCGGGGCCGTCACCCTCGTCGTCGCCGATGGCGTTGCCCTGGTCGTCGACGTTGTGCGGATCGTCGGGAGTGTCCGGGTCGCCCTGGTCGTCTCGAGAGATGCCCAGGCCGCGCCGCGGGTCGTCGTAGCGCCGCGAGTCCTCCTCGGCGACCTTGTCCTCGTTGTTGGTGGGGGCGCTGCCGTCGGGGCGCGCCACCATCGTGACCCACTTGGCACTGGTGGTGTGGCGGCGACCGGTGAACGTGCCGTCAGGCGTCTTGTCCTGGACGAGGATGCGGTCATGGGGCAGGGCTCGCACGACGCGGGCGAGCTTTCCGCCCCACAACCTCACCGTTCCGCCCGTCTCGATGAAGCGCCCCTTGCTGTCACGGGGATGCAGGGCGGCGTTCCAGGGCCGGCGGGTGACCTTGGTCTGGAGACCGCGACTCAGGTCCCGCGACTCAGCCTGTGCAGTGGGGCGATTCAGCATGGCGCGGACCATGCACACCGCAGGTGGTTAGCGTCGCGCGCTGCCTTCCGGGGCCCGGGTGGGCTACATGGTCTCGGTGAGGATGTGGATGGCAAACCAGCCGCTGAATCCGATCCAGCCGGCCGCGAATACGGCGCGCCCGGCCTTGCTGGTACGGGTGCGGAAAACGCGGCGGGTCGTCTCGCTGAGGGTGTCGCCCTCCCGCCGGTTGACCAGGGCGATGGTCTCGGCAACGGCGAACGCGACGGTCCAGACGGTCCAGATGGCGGGCCACATCAGTGGGTGCTCCTTAATCGGCTTGGTAGTGCAGACGGCAACGGCAGTTGACCGTGAGGGCGATGGGTGCGAAGGGGTCGCCGGGATAGCGCAGGGCGAAGCCATCCACGGTGTACGGCGTTCCGGCGGGCAGGGTGGTGCCCTGCAGGGCCCGGTGCGCGGGCCGTACACGGTCGTCGCCGCGGGTGATCCAGGTCCGTACGACGTCGGGGCCGGCGGACTCGGCGGCGGCCTCTGCGGCGCCGTTGATGGTGGCGACGGCGCACGCTTCGGCAAGCCGGGCGACGAGTCCGGGCGTTGCGGTGCGGTAGAAGGCTTCGGCGCGGTCTATGACGTCGTCGATGGTGGCCGCGGTGCGCTGCTCGTCCATCAGCTCCGCAGCGAGTTCACCGAGGAACGCGGCGACCGCTTGCCCGGCCTGACTCGCGGCGAGGATGGCGGCGCCGGCGGCGGCGGGGGGCACTGTTCCGGCACCGGTCAGGGCCTGGCCGACGGCTGCAGCGGTCGCGGAAGCGGCCTGTTGCAGGATCGGCCCGAGGGTCTGGGTGGTTTCCTCGGCCCAGCGCGCTGCGCTCACCACGCGGTCGCTGTCTACCGGGCCGCCGCCCCACCTCTGGTCGTCGTCCCCGTCGGGCTCCCAATAGCGGGTGTACTTGCGGATCTTCGGGGCGCGGAGCCGGGCAACGATGACGCCCTGTTGTCTGGCCAAGAGCGCAATCAGGGCGGCGGCCACCGCGTTGGACGTTGCGTCGAAGTCATCGTCAGTGACCTCGTATCCGTCCTCCTCGGGAAGGGCCTTGGTCTGAATGGCTCCCCTGGCGGCGGCGACGTCTGCAGCAGCGTCTCCGGGCTCCGTACCGGTGTCTGAGCCGCGCGCGCGGGACACATCTGCGGCAGCTTCGCCAGGGCCTGTCTCGACCGTGGTGGTGCGGGCCTGCGCGACCGCGTCGGCGGCTGTGCCGGAGGGCGTGGCGGGCAGGGCGAGGGGGCCCTGTGCGCGGGCGGCGGCGACGATGGCCGCGGCGTCCTCTCCCGGGCCAAGGGCGCGGGCATTGGCGACCGCCGCGGCGGCCGAGTCATCGGCGAGTGCTGGGAGCGGGGCGCCGCTCCCGGAGTTGGCGCCCTGCCCGGCGTCGGCCGCTTCGTCCGGGCCGAGACCGAGCGCCGCGGCGTCCTGGTCGTTCGCGGGGACAGGCGCCTTCTGGGGGCTGATCCACAGCGCCCGGGACTGGGGGACGTTGAAGGCGCGGCGTCCGGCGATCTCCCGGTACTCGTCAATGGTGATCAGCCCGGCGTTGAACTCCTCCCGCGCCTCCGTGCGTTCCTGGCGGCGCGGGAACTCGAGGGCCTGTACCCGAGATGTGTCGAACCGGACAGTCCAGCCGTCGTCCAGGTCGGTGTCGAACCCGGACGCGAAGAGGTTGAGGTGCGGCAGCTCGGTGTGGTCCCAGAAAGTCCACTCTTCGCGGTCAGCGTTGGCGTAGGTCCGCTCGGAGGCGTTGCCGACGATGCTCTCGGGGACGCCGAACGCCGCCAGGATTTCACCCTTGGACGTTGTTGCCAGCGTCTCGTACGCCATTTCTCGTGGCCGGGCGGAGGTGTCGACGTAGTTGACTCCTCCCGGGCCGGTGCCGACGAGAGTGAGCTCCCCGGCGTGGTGGGCGCCGGGCGCGAGGCGCTGCTGGATGCGTTCCATCTCTCGGGGGTCGACGCCGTCGACGTCGATGCCGACGATGCCGCCGGGCCGCCCGTCGTTGTCGATGAAGCTGATGTTGTAGACGCGGGCTTTCACGTCCAGGTCGATGGACAGCCCGGCGGCCTCGAGGGGCGTCACGCCACAGAACGGGTCGGTCGGGTGAGGGTCCCTGAGCCAGATCACGCGCTCCGGTTTCAGCTCCCGGACGATGCCGGCGCGGCTGGTGAACTCGAAGTGCTTGATGTAGTCGCCGTACGGGTCGGGGATGATCTGGACTCGGTCGGGCGGCAGGAGGTCCAGGCGTGTGAGGGTGCCGCCGCGGCTGTACGTCTTCTCGATGAACGCGCCCTTCTTGCTGAGCAGGAGTTGCGCACTCACCCGCTTTTTGAAGACGTCCCCGGACTCCATCGGGTTTGCCTTGGTGTTGAGGAGCCGAAGAATGGGATGGTCGTCGAGGGTCTCCTCGAAGCGCCGTTCATCGCCTCCGCGGCCGATCTGGATGGGCAGCTCGCTGGCGTGCTTGCTGATCGCCTCGACCGATTTGAACGTCCAGATGCTGCGCTCGTAGCCCTCGGTGATGACGCGGTCCATGTCCCAGCCATCAGCGCGGCCCTCGGTCCCCCAGACGTTCGTGACGCCCGCGTACGTCATCGACACGTACGAGTTGCCGACGCCCGCGAAGTCCTTCGTCTCCACGGCGGCCGCGGGGGTGGCTGTCTGCCGGGGCAGGAGGAGGCCGCGCAGCGCGGGCAGGAACTGGCGGGGCATCAGGCCCCCTCACTGGCCAGCATCAGCCCGGTCCCGGCAACTGCCAGGCTCACAGCGAGCCAGCCAAGCGGCGTGTAGGCCACGAATACGCAGGTGGTCAGGCCGACGTATCCGACGAGGGCGGCGGCCGTGGCAAGCCTGCGCTGCCACAACTTCGGGGAGGGCCTGAGGGAGATGCCCGCGACGATCAGGCCGGCCATGGCGGTGGTCAAGCCCACGGCCCAGTGGATGGCGCCCAGCGCGGCGAGCACACCGAGTGCGCCGAGCGAGAGCAGGAGCAGGCCGGTGGCTTCGCGGGCGACCGCCCGTGGGGCGCGTTGAGGCTGAGTAGTCACGGCCGCACCATGAACAGCACGCCATGCTTGTGTCGCGTGGTCAGCGCGGGCGGGACACTCCGGCAACGTAGGCGCCGATTCCGCGACGCTGGATGGTGCCCCCGGGGATGATCTTCGCGCCGGGCGGGGGAGCGTTGACCTTCCGCTTTGCCCGGGTGGACTGGTCGCCGCCGATCAAATGCCGGTTGTCGATCTTCTCGGCGCAGTCATCACCCTTGACCTCGTCGTACGGGCGCCTGCACCCCTTGCAGTACACCTCGAGCGCCTCGACGCGCTGCCCGGCGGTGGCCTTGAAGGAGCCGCGGAAATCGGCGATACCTGCGATCCGGGGTGTCACCTCAACCTCGGCGGCCACGACCCAGGTGTGTGACAGGTCTTGGGGCTCCTCGGGCTCTGCCGGCGGCGCAGTCGGCTGCTCCGGTTGGGGAGTGGTCTTGTGCTCGATCTCGGGGCTCAGCCAGGCGAACAGGCTTTCCTGCCGGTGTGTCCGGCCTCTGGTCGCGGGTGAGTCAAGATCAAGCATGTGCCGGAGCAGCTCTTCGATGTGACGGCGTTCCCGATCATGATGGTGCTGATGTACACGTACCTCTTCGGAGGGGCGCTG